>JAHLFD010000162.1:0-4454 GCA_018883975.1 Candidatus Niameybacter stercoravium | reverse complement strand
GTATACTATTTGATATAGGTTAAAAAGTTACCAAATTTATGTTTATTTTTAGATAAAATAAAAATATCATTATATTTAAAAAATGCAAAAAATATTGAGATGTTATTAGTACTAATATATTATTATAAATAGTATATTAAAATAAAAATAATAAAAAAGAAAAGGTTTATAAGGAAGAAATTGTCAAGATATTATTAAAAACAAAAAAGAATGCCTTCAAACGAAAGCATTCTTTTTATAATCATATTATTTCTTTTGCCAACGTCCAGAAGAACCGCAAGGAAGTACAAGTCCATTGGAAGATACAGGAAGCCCTACCTCATCTGCTTCTACACTTCCACCAAATTTGCTTACTACTTCTGTTCCTAATAAATAAGAAAGAACAGATGGAGCAAATCCAGTTGTATAAGAATTAATAAGGAAAAATAATGGGTCATCGGATAATAAAGATGCACATAACTGAACAAGTGGATGAATAGCATCTTCAATTTTCCAGATTTCTCCCTTTGGACCACGACCATAAGATGGAGGGTCCATAATAATTGCATCATATTTGTTACCACGACGAATTTCACGTTCTACAAACTTTTGGCAATCATCAACAATCCAACGAATTGGTGCAGACTCTAATCCAGAGGACTTTGCATTTTCCTTTGCCCAAGCAACCATTCCTTTTGATGCATCTACATGAGTAACGCTAGCGCCAGCCGCAGCTGCAGCAAGTGTAGCACCACCTGTATAGGCAAATAAGTTTAATACTTTAATTGGACGGTTTGCCTCTTTTATTAACTTAGACAACCAACCCCAGTTGGCAGCTTGTTCTGGAAATAGACCAGTATGCTTAAAGCTAAAAGGCTTTAAGTTAAATGTTAAGCTGCCATAATTAATTGTCCATTGTTCGGGTAAGTCAAAAAATTCCCATTCACCACCACCTTTATTGCTTCTATGATAGTGTCCATTCATCTTTTTCCACCCGCGTAATGTTTTTGGTGTGTTCCAAATAACTTGTGGGTCTGGACGCACAAGTAAATAATCTCCCCAACGTTCTAGCTTTTCACCCTTTGAAGTATCTAGTACCTCATAATCTTTCCAATTGCTTGCTAACCACATAATTTAGACTCCTTTATTGTAAAATACGAAAAGTACATTGATTTCCGTTTAGAAAATAAATAATACTTTCCTTATTATATAGAGAAATAATTATGTAGTCAATAAGAGGAAGTTTAAAGACAGGGTATATTTTTTATGTTATAATGGACGAATAGACAATGAAATATAAATAATTAAGGGAGAGGATAATATGAATATTCGATTATTTGAAGAAAAGGACAAAGATGCTTATATAAAAATGGCAACGGAAATGTATAGTAGCGAAGCTTGCATTCATGGACCAAACCAAAAAGCATTTGAAGGAAATTTTAACGGTGCTATTGATGAAAATAATATCTATTGTACAGGATTAATAATAGAGGAAGAAGATAAGCCAATAGGATATTGTTTGATTTCTCAATCTTGGGCATCAGAATTTGGAAAAAGAATGAATTTTATAGAAGAAATTTACTTGGTGAAAGAAAGCAGAGGAAAGGGATATGTAAATCAAATATTTTATTGGATATTTGAACACTATAAAAAAGAAGATTGTGTTTTTCGTTTAGAAGTATCACCAGAAAATAAAGAAGTAATGAACATTTATAAAAAACATAAATTCCAGCCATTAGAATATTTACAAATGGTACGTTTATAATAAGGTGTTCGTGGCAATATTGTAGTAGACAGATTGAAAAGGGAAGTTAGTTTCTTCTATATATAATGTAAAAATATAAAATGGCAAGAGGGAAAATTTTTCTAAGAAAAAAATTGAAAAAATTTAAAAAAGTGCTTGCAATTACAGAAAAGATATAGTATATTTATTAATGCTGTGGCATGATAGCTGTGAAGCGTGAGGTTGCTACCCAGAGAGGTAGGTGTTCCGTGGAGCGAATGTCAAGTTAGGAAACTGGCGACAAGTCACTGTACAACGTAAATCAATTAAGATGGTTAGTGTGTAAGCGTATAAAAAAACAGTAGCGATACACACGGGTAAGTGTACAGTCACCGCTTGTCGTACTTCGTTAAAAAGTGCGAAAAGGAGGCGACTTTTTTTATGGCAAGTCAAGTAATGAGAATCACATTAAAGGCTTATGATCATCAATTAGTTGATCAATCAGCTGGAAAAATCATCGAGACTGTAAAGAAGACAGGATCTAAGGTAAGTGGACCAGTACCACTACCAACTAAGAAGGAAGTAATCACAATTCTTAGAGCGGTACACAAGTACAAAGATTCTAGAGAACAGTTCGAACAAAGAACTCACAAAAGACTTATCGATATTACAACACCAACACAAAAGACTGTTGATGCATTATCTAGATTAGAAATGCCAGCTGGTGTTCACATCGATATTAAGATGAAAACAAAATAATTTAGTGAGTTATTAATTAAGGTAAAATCCTGAATTGGTTGATATAGAAGCAACAAGCAAATTTGTTCCACTTATATCTACTGTTCTAGGATGATTGGGACTAGATCCTAATCCGCTGTAGATTAACAGGAGGTAAAAAAGAATGAAGAAAGCAATTTTAGCAACAAAAGTCGGAATGACACAAATTTTCGACGAAAACGGTACTTTAGTACCAGTTACTGTACTTCAAGCAGGACCATGTGTTGTAACTCAAGTTAAGACAGTTGCAAACGATGGTTATAGTGCAGTTCAAGTAGGTTTTACTGACAAGAGAGAAAAGTTAGTAAGTAAGCCAGTAAAGGGTCACTTTGACAAGGCTGGTGTATCTTATAAGAGATATGTAAGAGAATTTAGATTTGAAAATGCAGAAGAATATTCTGTAAAAGATGAAATTAAGGCTGATATCTTCATAGCAGGTGATAAGATTGATGCAACAGCAATTTCAAAAGGAAAAGGTTTCCAAGGTGCTATTAAGAGACACGGTCAACACAGAGGACCTATGGCTCATGGTTCTAAGTTCCATCGTCATCAAGGTTCTAACGGTTCTGCAACTACTCCAGGTAGAGTATTCAAAGGTAAAGGAATGCCAGGACATATGGGAAGTAAGAGAATTACAATCCAAAATCTTGAAGTAGTTAGAGTTGACGTAGAAAACAATTTAATCTTAGTTAAGGGTGCTGTACCAGGAGCTAAGAAGAGCTTAGTAACACTAAAAGAAACAGTAAAGGCGTAAGCTTTTATAGGAAAGGAGGAACTTACAGATGGCAAAGGTATCTGTTTACAATATGCAAGGTGCACAAGTTGGTGAAGTAGAACTTAACGATGCTATTTTCGGTGTAGAATTAAACGAACACTTAGTAAAGATGGTAGTTGTTAACCAACTTGCAAATAAGCGTCAAGGAACACAGAAAGCAAAGACACGTTCTGAAGTATCTGGTGGTGGAAGAAAGCCATGGAAACAAAAAGGAACAGGTCATGCAAGACAAGGTTCTACAAGATCTCCACAATGGACAGGCGGTGGCGTAGTATTCGCTCCAACTCCAAGAGATTACTCCTTCAAGTTAAACAAGAAGGAAAGAAGATTAGCTCTTAAGTCTGCTTTAACATCAAGAGTAAATGAAAACAAGTTTATCGTGCTTGATGAATTAAAGTTAGATGAAGTTAAGACAAAGAAGTTCCAAGAAGTTTTAAATAACTTAAAGGTTAACAAGGCATTAGTTGTAATGAATGACAACGATCAAAATGTAGTATTATCTGCAAGAAACATTCCTACAGTTGCAACAGCTTCTGTAAATACAATTAATGTATATGATATCTTAAAGTATGACACAGTAGTTGCTACAAAGGCAGCTGTTGAATCTATTCAGGAGGTGTATGCATAATGGCAAACGTACAATATTATGACGTGATCCTCAAACCAGTTGTTACTGAAAAGAGTATGGACGCAATGGCTGAAAAGAAATACACATTTCTTGTTCATCCAGAATCAAATAAGTCTATGATTAAAGAAGCTGTTGAAAAAATGTTCCCAGGTACAAAGGTTGCTTCTGTTAATACAATGAATAACGAAGGTAAGAACAAGAGACGTGGAAACGTATATGGAAAGACAGCTAAGACTAAGAGGGCAATCGTTAAGTTAACTGCTGACAGTGCTGAAATCGAAATCTTCCAAGGTCTATAATCAGAGGGATTACTAATTAGTAAAAACTCTAAACTATACGCAGAACAAGCGTGACAATAAATGATGTAAAGGAGAGTTAATCATGGGAATTAAAAAATATAACCCATATACACCTTCTAGAAGACATATGACAGGTTGTGATTTCGCTGAAATTACAAAGTCTACACCTGAAAAGTCTTTAGTAACTTCTTTAAAGAAGACAGCAGGACGTAACAATCAAGGTAAGATCACTGTAAGACATCACGGTGGTGGTTCTAGAAGAAAATATAGAAT
>JAHLFD010000161.1:0-6086 GCA_018883975.1 Candidatus Niameybacter stercoravium | reverse complement strand
ACTCTAAATAATCATCAAGTGGTTGAAGAATATTTTGTCCTAAGATAATACCTTGTGAGTTTGCATAAAGGTTAACAACGTCTGCAACTGGATCATTTGCCATAACACTTTGAAGTAAAACTTCTGTTGTTTCTCCTGGGAACTGTACCCACTCGATTTTTACATTTAACTCATCTTCAACTTTTTGCATTGCTGCAAGTGCAACTTCACGATCTTCATCGCCCATTGCATAATTTCCTGTAACAGGATCTTTATAATCTGGATTCATTGAGTTTCCAGCATGTGAACCAATACGAATAACTACAGGATCTCCCTTTTTATTATCTGCTTCTTGTTTTGTACCAGTTTCTTCTTTTGTACCAGTTTGTTCCTTACTTGTAGGTGATGCACTTGGACTACATCCTGTTACAGTTACACCCACTGCTAATCCTAATACCATAAGTTGTTTTAATTTTTTTACCATGTATCTTCCCCCTTGTACTCATAGTGTGTTTTAAATTAAGTAACTTGCTATAAATAATATATCACAAACTATTAATAATTTAAACTAATTTTAAACAAAATATTATATTTTATTATAAATTTTAAACTATTTATAGTAAAACTAAGTAAAATTTGTACACAATAAATTATATATTAAACACTTATATAGTTATTTTGTATGTTTTGTATTTATTTATTTAAGCACTTTACCAACTATAATTAAAACGCAATTTTACAAATGTTAATTTACAAAAAAATTAAAATATTAATCCAAATCTATCCAGAGTTACTTTTGTTAAGTTACTTTTATAAAAAAAGAGGTATAACATATTGAATATAATATGTTATACCTCTTTTACATTCTCTGTAGACTTTAGCAATCTATTACACTTGTCATTTCTTTAAGATCCTATTGTGCCTTATTTAGTAGTTGAAAAATAGTTTCCACACTTACATTTTCTTTATACTTTATTCCACCGTAACTGATTTAGCTAAATTACGTGGTTTATCTACATCATTATTTTTAAGCGTTGATACATAGTAAGCAAGAAGCTGGCTAGGTACAACAGAAAGAATAGGCATAAATAAATCTGGGGCTTTAGGCAATTCAACAACCTTATCTGCTACTTCATGAATATGCTCTATGCCTTCCTTAGCAATAGCAATCACATAGGCCCCTCTTGCCTTAACTTCTTTCATATTGGAAATCATTTTCTCGGCAAGCCTATCTTGTGTCACAATGGCAAGTACAGGTGTACCTTCTTCTATAAGTGCTATAGTACCATGCTTTAATTCTCCCGCTGCAAAAGCTTCCGTATGCATATAGGAAATCTCTTTAAGTTTAAGTGCAGCCTCCATAGCTGACATATAGTCTAAACCTCTACCGAGATAAAAAGCACTTTTAGCTTCTAATAAAGTTTTTGCAATTTCTTTAACTGTTTCTTTTCTACTTAATATTTCTTCTACTCCTGGTGTAAGTTTTTCAATTTGCTCTACTTTTTCTCTATAGTCATTATAGGCTATAGTATCCTTAATACGTGCAAAGTGAAGTGCCAGCATATAAAAAGCTATTAGTTGAGCTGTATAAGCTTTCGTAGAAGCTACTGCAATTTCTGGACCAGCCCAGGTGTAGAAAACATCATGTGATTCTCTTGCTACGGAAGAACCTACTACGTTAGTAATGGCAAGTACTCTTGCCCCTTTTCGTTTAGCTTCTCTTACTGCTGCAAGTGTATCTGCTGTCTCACCAGACTGAGAAACTGCAATTAGTAAGGTATTCCCATCTATAAAAGGATCGCTATATCTAAACTCTGAAGCAATATCTACTGTAACAGGCACATGTGCAAGCTTCTCAATAGCATACTTACCTACTAGTCCTGCATGATAGGCTGTACCACAAGCTACAATATAAACTTTCTGTATCTGCTCAAACTCTTGCTTTGATAGCTTAATATCATCTAATTGAATCATTTTGTTAGAGTCTAATCTCCTTGCAAGTGTTTCATGAATAGCACTAGGTTGGTCATAGATTTCTTTCATCATAAAATGGTCGAAACCATTCTTAGAAGCTGCTTCAATATCCCAGTCAATATGGGTAAGTGTTTTTTGTACTAGGTTTCCTGCATAATCTTGTATACGTAGTTTACCCTTCTCAATAATAGCAACCTCACCATTATCCATATAATAAACATCTCTTGTTACCTTTAAAATGGCTGGAATATCTGATGCTATCATATACTCCTGGCCTTTTACACCAATAACAAGTGGACTTTCATTTCTTACTGCTATAAGTGTATCTGGCTGATTGCTACTGATAATCCCAAGTGCATAAGCTCCTTTTAAACGTTTAGCTGCATTATAAACAGCGTTTACTAAATTACCTGCTTCATAAAAATCTATAAGGTGAGCTATCACTTCTGTATCTGTATCAGATACAAACTTATACCCATATCCTATTAGTTCTTTTTTAAGCTCCATATAATTTTCTATAATCCCATTATGCACCACGGCAATAGTACGGGCCTCATTCAAATGAGGGTGTGCATTTACTTTAGAAGGTGCCCCATGGGTTGCCCATCTTGTATGACCAATTCCAATATGCCCTTCTAAATTTTGCACGTGCATGGTTTCTTCTAAGTTCTTTAAACGTCCTTTTTCTTTCGCGTAGATTAAATGACCTGAGTCTTCTATAAGGGCAATACCTGCTGAATCATAACCCCTATATTCAAGCTGTGAAAGTCCATCTAAAACCATTTTTGCTGCATAGTCTTTTCCATAATAACCTACAATTCCACACATATTTCATACCTCCTGATTATTTATATCAGGGGGAATTCACTCAAGATGTTTTGTCCTATAAGTCACCTTATAGATTTGTCATCTTGTAAGGGTGTGATCCCTCTAGAGCATCCGCCGAGTTTTCGATAACTCTAGCCCTCGTCAACTTAATTTTTCTTATTTGATTAAGTTCTGGCGCTTCATTATTTTCTGTTCCCCCTTGTGTAATAGTAATGTACTCTAACATTTTATGCAAGATTTTCCCCGTTGTTCCTTCTAGGAAATTACATCCATCTACGTAAAAACACAAAAAAGCACTTACTAGAATCAGTAAGTGCTTGAATAAGTCATTTCATATTTGGCTTATCTACGTCTATTCATAGGCCTTTGCCTTAATAATCTAATATAATGATTGGCTTCTCTTAAAACATGGTCTGCAAGGAGTGGTAAGATGATAGAGCGTATCTTACACGCTGCTATCCCTTCTGTTCCAGCTTGCTTAAAGTCTTTAAATCTCATTGTTTCTCTTAAAGTTTCATCTGTTACACTTGCTAGCGTTTGATCTGTAGCATTTCTCGCTCTTTCGAGTAAGACCGCATACTCATTTGCAAAGTTATCTGATGTATCAATTAATTGATTCTCAGTCGGGTCAAGTAAGCCTCTTATAAACAAAGCATGCTCCATCATAATTTGATCCCAAAATAGCTCCGTTTCGCGAGGGTCCTTATTATCAATATCTTGACCATTTTCAATATCATTTAAGTAATCACGATATAACCTTGCCTCTCTTAAAATATGTTCAATGAGTAAGGGATAATTAACAGTAAAAACATTACAAGATAATACGTCATTTAATAATTGGGTCTTAAAGTTAATGAGTCCATTAAGCACGCCACTTATACCTTGATTGATCCTCCTCACACTATCTACCATTGCAGGTGTAATATTAGGATTAGTACCGCTGTGCAGCTGTGCCTCTCTTACAGTAATACTCTGATTGATTGGGATCCCTGTAAAATTTTGTGTTTTTTGTTCAGATCCTAAAGTAAAATCAGTAACAATTTCACCTGAAGATAATACCATTGGCCTTATTACCCCACTACTAAGGTCTACAGCACGGGATAAAAGCCTTTCAAAATTTGTTTTATACCTATCTGCTTCTCTTGCTAAGTTTGCATTCTTTGGTGTAAAGCCTGCTTCTAAAAACAAAGCATGCTCCTTCATTATTCTTGCAAAGAATAAGTGTAGTTCAAGTGATAAGACTACATAGCGTTGATCACTAAGCATTTAATCACCTCAGCATAATATCTATACTATTCTATTAATCTTCTGAGTATGATATGCCCTTCTTTATCAAAATCTCTATTAAATATAGCACTCTACACTAGTATTTTTTTCAGCAGATTCAAAAATAGCATCAATGACGTGCATAACACGTAGACATTCTTCTGGTTTTACAATGAGCTCTTCTTTGCCTTCTAGTACGCCTACAATATTTTTGTAGTAATCTGTCCACTCTGTTTGTACCTCAGGCAATGGAAGTGTAATCGTTGTCTCACTTGGTCTAGGAGCCATAGTACGTGTAGGTCCTGCTTCTGTATAGACAATGGTATCTGCCCATTCCATTGCTTCTTCACTATTAAGCTTGACAATCTTACCTGTGCAGCTCCAGTCTTCAACGACAGCTGTTCCTTCTTCACCAATCATATGCCATCTACACTGATTGATAAAGCAGTTAGTTGCCACTTCTACAATGGCTGATACACCATTTCCAAATTTCAGCATTACTTTTAGGTTATCATCTACTTCTTCAGAATAAATAGATTGAAGATCTGCATATACACCTACAACAGGAGCTTCTACCATCCATAACAGCTGGTCAATAAGATGTACACCCCAATCTAAAAGCATACCTCCTCCGTTTCGTTTAAATGCACGCCAGCCATGCATAGCTTGTCTAGAGCCTTGTACACGGTTTTCAATCATACATACTTTTCCTATTGTATTATCTTCTACGATTTTTCTTACAATCGCATAATCTTTATCCCATCGTCTATTTTGATGAACAGAGAAAAGCTTACCTGTCTCATCTCTAACAGCAATAAGTTCCTCTAACTCCTTAGCATTCATAGTTACAGGTTTTTCACTTACTACATTTTTGCCTTTTCTTAAGCACTTAATGGCAATCTCTTTATGTACATCATTTGGTGTAGCAATAGTGACTAAATCAATAGATTCATCTTCTAGTACTTCATCTAGGCTCTTATACCATTTAAGCCCTGCCGCTTTTACACTTTCCTCTACTTCAAGTCTAATATCATAAGCTCCTACTACTTCAATATCTTCTATACGTTTTGTAATATTTTCATAGTGCCATGTACCCATGCCACCAAATCCTATAATAACTAATCTATGCTTCATACAGTTTTCTTCTCCTTAGCTCTTTTTTTAATTTAAGCCCACCACATTTGTCCTGTCTCTTCATAAACAAGCACTTGTTTAAGAAATTCTACTGCTTTTGTTAAACCTTCATTTTGACTCATAAGCCCATCTTCATGTTCAATACTAATAGCATAGTCGTAACCTACTAACCTTAAAGTAGAAATAATATCTTTCCATACAGCATAATCATGTCCATAGCCTACACTTCTAAACACCCATGAACGGTTTAAAATATGACCGTAATGCTCAGTATCTAACACACCATTAAGCGCTGTATTATAAGTATCTATCTTTGTATCTTTAGCGTGGAAATGGAAAATAGCATCTTTCAGCTCGCGAATCACAAGACATGGGTCCATACCTTGCCAGAATAAATGGCTAGGATCAAGATTCGCCCCAATTTCAGGACCTACTGCCTCACGTAATCTAAGCATACTCTTTGTATTATATACAGCAAAGCCAGGGTGAAGCTCTAGAGCAATTTTATTAACGCCATGTACCTTAGCAAAAGCTACTGTTTCTTTCCAGTATGGAATGAGAACTTCATTCCATTGGTAATCTAGAACGGCTAGAAAGTCTTCTGGCCAAGGACAAGTTACCCAGTTTGGATATTTAGCCCCCTCATGATCACCAGGGCAGCCAGAGAAGGTATTGATTTGATGAATACCTAACTTTTCTGCAAGCAAAATAGTCTTCTTAATAGTCTCATCAAAAGCTTTAGCAATCTCTTTTTGAGGATGTACAGGATTACCATGACAACTTAAGGCGCTAATTTCTAAACCATACTTTTGAATTGTTTCTTTAAAAGTTTCTAATGCCTTTTCATCATTTAAGAGTATATCTGGATTAGCATGACTATTACCTGGATAGCCACCACATCCAAC
>JAHLFD010000160.1:0-4703 GCA_018883975.1 Candidatus Niameybacter stercoravium | reverse complement strand
ATACACCGAATGTAGGCGTAGACAAAACAGATGAGAATGCTGGTGGTGAACCAGAGAAGCCAGTTGAGCCAGAAAAGCCAGTTGAGCCAGAGAAGCCAGTTGAGCCAGAAAAGCCAGTTGAGCCAGAAAAGCCAGTTGAGCCAGAAAAGCCAGTTGAGCCAGAAAAGCCAGTTGAACCAGAGAAGCCAGTTGAACCAGAGAAGCCAGTTGAGCCAGAAAAGCCAGTTGAACCAGAAAAACCAAGTAAGCCAAATAAACCAAGTGATTCAAATAACTCAGGCGGCTCAAATAAACCAAATAAACCTAGCGACAAGGTAGAGCCAGAACAACCAGTTGAGGAAGAGAAACCAGTAGTACCAAGCGTACAATTTGCAGATACACAAGGTCACTGGGCTTCAGAGGCAATTGGAAAAATGGCAGGACGTGGTATCTTAAAAGGTTATGAAGATGGTACTTTTGGACCAAGTAAACAAATTACAAGAGCTGAATTTGCAGCTGTAGTAGCACGTGCATTTGGATTTGAAGGGGCAGCAGCAACATCACCATTTAAAGATGCGCAGCTCGGCAAATGGTATACAGAACCAGTTGTAAACTTATATGAAAAAGGTATTGTAACAGGACGTCCTGATGGAACATTTGGTGTGAACGATTCCATCACAAATCAAGAAATGGCAGTAATGATTTCAAGATCACTTACAGCATTAGCAGTGGAACTTGAAGTAGAAAGAAGCTACGTGCCATTTAAAGATGCAGATACAATTGGCTCATTTGCACAAGATGCAGTTAAAGAGCTTTATGAAGCAGGTATTATAAGTGGAATGCCAGATGGTACATATAAACCAAAAGACTCTACTACAAGAGCACAAGTAGCGGTAATTATGGATCGTATTTTAACAATTTTAGATTGAGAAAAATTGATTTAACATATTTTATCTACTATATGAAATTATAAAAAAGCAACTTAGTTAAAAGACTAAGTTGCTTTTTTTATAGGGATATATGAATTACGATAGAGTTATGTATTTTAACATTTTAATTTATTTAAAATAGTTTAAATATTGTATTGAAAAAGGTTAGGGATTCATATATTATATTAGTAACGGTACCAGAACTGATTCCAAAACAAGTTTCAGGAGGTGAGTCTTTGTATAAAAAGAGGCACATTTTAATAGGAGGTACATTACTTGCAGTAGTTTTAATAGGTTTACTTTCGGCAGTAATTTTACTTAAGCCAGAAAGTGTAAGTTATGAGAGCTATAATGGACGTGTATTCTATGAAATATTTGTGAGAGCTTTTTATGATTCAGATGGAGACAGAATAGGAGACTTACAGGGGGTTACACAAAAACTAGACTACTTAGAGGATTTAGGAGTAAGGGGCATTTGGCTTATGCCTATTACAAAAGCTACAAGTTATCATGGATATGACACAGAAGATTATTATGCCATTGATGAAGATTATGGGACCATAGAGGATTTGAAAATCCTTCTAAAAGAGGCACATAAAAGAGAAATTAAAGTAGTCATGGATTTAGTGATCAATCATACTTCATGGGAACATCCTTATTTTAAAGAAGCAAGGGAAAATGAAAATAGCCCTTACAGAGATTATTACATATGGACAAAAGATATGGAAAAGAAGCTTGAACGCTCACCTATGTCAACACTTGCCTGGGCGCAAAATGGCAATAAAGATGAACTCTATTATGCCGCGTTTTATGAAGGAATGCCTGATTTGAATTATGATAATCCAAAAGTAGAGGAAGAAATGCAGCAGGTTGCTAAGTATTATCTGGATTTAGGGATAGATGGATTTAGATTAGATGCAGCTAAGTGGATCTTTAATGAGAAAGAAAAAAATATCGAATTTTGGAACCGTTTTCAGGAGTATGTACACAGCATAAACGAGGAAGCTGTTTTAATAGGTGAAGTATGGGATGCCCCTTATAATATTTGTGAATATGCAGGGGTATTAGATTCTTTCTTTGACTTTAACCTAGGTGGCACTTTAACTAATGCCATTAACAGCAGAACTTTATCTAATGTAGTTTATACGTATCAGTCTATAGAGGAGATGTATAAGGAAGAAGATAATACTTTTGTCTTAGCACCATTTTTGTCTAATCATGATCAAACAAGGGTAATGAATGTATTAGGCGAAGACGTAAATAAAATGAAAGTTGCAGCAGCTATTTATCTCAATCTACCAGGTACGCCTTATATTTATTATGGAGAAGAACTGGGAATGACAGGGACTAAACCAGATGAAAGGATTAGAGAGCCTTTTCTGTGGAGCAGTACAGATGAGAATCAAAATACAAATTGGATAGATAGTGCCAATCCAAAGGAAAAAGTAGCACTTGATAAACAACTTGAAGATAAAGATTCACTTTATCAGTGGTATAAAGCGCTTATTAACCTCAGAAATGAGCATAAAGCACTAAGTGTAGGGGAACTTGGGGAAGTAGATACACCTACTTCAAAGGTCTTTGGAATGAAGAGGATGTATGAAGAGGAAGAGATTTATATACTGGCTAGTCTTAGTGATCAAGAGGAAAGTATAGAGCTAGAAGAAGGCATTTACAAAGTCCTTTTATCTAGTGAAGGCGTAGCAGAAGAAATAGGGCAGCAGACTAATATGATTACCTTAGAACCAAATCAAATTTTAATTGTTTTAAAAAATTAAAAGTGTTATAAGAGCGAAAGCTTTTATATAAAAACATTAACCATTAGGGGGAATTTCGTTATGGGTAAAAAGATGAAATTAGTAGCAGCTATGGCAGCTATGGTGTTAACAACAGGGGCAGTATTTGGATGCAGCAGTAGTGAGGCTAGCAAAGATGCTGATAAAGAGGTAAAGCAAGAAGCTAATCAAGAAACAGATAAAAAAGAAGAAGCGCCTAAAAAAGAAGAGGAAAAACCAGCAGAAAAACAGACACTTACTGTTTGGTCTCATCTTATGACACCAGAAGTAGAAGCTATTAGTGAATTAGCTAATAAATGGGGAGCTGAAAATAACGTAGATGTTAAAGTTCTTGAAGACCAATCTGACATGCAAGGTTTCCTTCAAGCAGCAAATAGTAAGAGCGGCCCAGATATTATGTTTGGCCTTGCTCATGATAACTTAGGAACATTCCAAAAAGCAGGCTTACTTGCAGAAGTACCAGCAGGTAAATTTGATAATAGTGTTTATGCATCACAGGCTATTGTTGATGCTGTAACTATTAATGGTACACAATATGCAGTACCACTTGCACAAGAAAGTATTGCTTTATTCTATAATAAAGACCTTTGTGCTGAGGCACCACAAACATGGGATGAACTGGTAGAAATAGCAAGAGATAAAGGGTTCATGTTTAACGTTAACGACTTCTACCTTTCATATGGTATTGTAGCATCTAATGGTGGTTATGTATTTAAGAATAATGATGGTACACTTGACCCAACAGATATTGGTTTAGGTAATGAAGGTGCTATTAAATCTTATCAATTTTTACAAGACTTAATCCAAAAAGAAAAATTCATGCCAGCAGATATTAATGATGATATTGCAAAAGGTGAATTCCTTTCAGGCAATACTGCTTTCTATATTTCAGGACCATGGAATGTAGCTTCTGCTAAAGATGCAGGCTTAAACTTTGGTATTGCACCACTTCCAAAGATGGGTGAAAATCCAACACCATCTTTCCTTGGGGTTCAAACAGCCTTTGTAAGTGCTAAGTCAGAAAAACAAGACCTTGCATGGGATCTTGTTAAATACCTTAGCGAAAACTCAGGTGAGACTTTATACGATGTAGGTAACAGAATCCCTGTTCTTACAGCTGTACTTAATAATGATAAAGTAGGTGCAGACGTTTATACACAAGGCTTTGCAGCTCAAGCTAAAAATGCAGTGCCAATGCCAAACATTCCAGAAGTTGCAGCAATGTGGGCACCAGCAGCTGACAACATTAAACTTTTAACAGCTGGTCAAATTGATGCTGAAACATGTGGTAAGACTATTGCAGAGCAAATTGCAGTGGGTATTGCACAGCAGAAATAAAGTAGGGGTATAGGGGAAGGTGGTTAGCAGATACTGTGGGCTCCATATACTGCTTCCATCTTTGAAGAATTTCTAGTCGTAAGCTAATGAGATAACGCTTCAAACTCGCTTCGCTCAAACAGTGAAGCTAAGAGCATCTCTTTAGCTTACTCCTGAAATTCTAATCAAAGATTCCAGAGGTATATTCCGCCCACAGTATCTGCAACCACCCAGGACCCTATAGAAAGAGGAGGGCGAAAGTTCTAACTAAAAACTACGAAAGTGTATTACAGAGTTATTCCTTGCCTCACACAGGGACCTATACGGAAAGGACGAAAAAGAGTGGATAGGAAGAACGATTCCACCCACAGTATCTGCAACCACCCAGGACCCTATAGAAAGAGAAGGACGAAAGTTCTAGCTAAAAACTACGAAGGTGTATTACAGAGTTACGCCTTGCCTCACACATGGACCTATACGGAAAAGACGAAAAAGAGTGAATACGGTAAGAATGAGGTTATAGGGTTAAACTTACACTTTAGGGGGAGGCGGATCTTCTAGGGTGTGTTAAAACAAAGGAAGTAAAGGTTAAGATTAAAGGTCAAAGATTACCTAAAGTGTTACATAAAGTGCACATAAAGGAAGGCGTAAGCTACTACTTGAAGGTAGTGCAGAATAAGGC
>JAHLFD010000159.1:0-6728 GCA_018883975.1 Candidatus Niameybacter stercoravium | reverse complement strand
TAGTTATGGTAATGAGGTTAAACCCTCTCTTAATATTATTCCTTCTGAAATAACTTTAAATAAGGGTGAAAGTCAGCAATTTATAGCTTTATTAGAGGAAGAACAGGGGCAACTAAGTAGAAGGATAGATTGGCGTGTGGATGGTGTACAAGGCAATACAAGTATAGATCACACAGGTGTGTTATCAGTAGGAGAAAATGAGACAAGCCCTATTCTTATAGTTACGGCTACATTTAAAGAAGATGTAAGTAGATTTGGAAGAGCTATTGTGCATGTTATAGACAATAAAGTTTCTCAGCAATATACACTTACCGTTATAAATGGAACAGGAAGTGGCCGATATGATCCTAATACACAAGTTCTGATTACAGCTCATGTACCAGCAGGTAAAGTATTTGATCATTGGGAAGCCTCTAGAGGCAGTATAGAGAATCCAAGAGCTGCTCAAACACTTTTTACAATGACACAAGAAGACACAATGGTTATAGCTTATTTTAGAGATTTATAGTTTGGTGAGGATCTAAAAGATGGATGTATTGTAGAGGTATGTTAACGTATTTTAAAGTACAGGCATAAAAATGATGCTTTGTAGAATAATAACTTTAAAATACTTAAGAAGGAGTACAGATACATGAGTCAATTACATTTTCCAGTAACATATGAAGGTAGCCATGGTGAAAAAGTTGAAAAAGAAATTACACTCGATAGTGAAAAGTATAAAAAGTATTATCAAGATGAGTACTTTCAATTAATGCAAGAATATCCACCAGATCAAGCAGAAACACATATTCTACCTATTAAGAAAAATTATATTCAAAAAGAAGTGAGTCAGGTTTTTGGTGATGAAAAAGAGGTAGCTTATGATATTGCAGAAATGATTAATGCTTTAGATAGAGAAGTTAAAGGCGTTCAAAATGAGACCTGATAAATAAATAGAAGGTATAACAAAATTTTAATTTTGTTATACCTTCTATTTTGATTAAAATAATAAATAAAATTTTTTAAATATATTGAAATAATCTAAAAAAGGTATATAATAAAAATATGGACTAAGCGGGTGTGGTACAATGGCAGAACATCAGCTTCCCAAGCTGAGGACGCGGGTCCGATTCCCGTCATCCGCTCTTATTATGTAGTAAGGCTTAGGCTTTGATTGAAAAGGCCTAAGCCTTTTTTGTGGATGAAATAATTTGGTTTTTATAAAATGAAAGTGTAAAAGCTATAGTCACTAAGATTTTACTTTTACCTATAGCCTATCTTTTAGGACATCTTTTCATTAAAGGCTTTACTACAGCATCCTACTGTGCAACTCATGATTTTTATACTATTTTGCTAGTTGCCATTCCGTTATACAGTGCTTTACTTATTGTCATGGAATTATTAAGGCATTTCAAGACAAAATAAGTAGTATTTCAAACACTTACCATTTGGTAGGTGTTTTTATTTTATATAAATATATTTTTCTTCAAACTTTTTAATAAGATACAGGGTATATAAAGTGAAGGATACAAGAAGGGATGTGAAAGAGTGAGGGAGAGCATAGATAAAGCGTATCTAAAAAGTGAAGGAGGATTTGAAGATTTATATCATACATATTTTGACCGGGCAATGCGAACAGCAAAGATTATAATGCAAGATGAACATCTCGCTGCAGATGCTGTACAGGAAACATTTTTAAGGGTTTATAAACATATTGAAAGCTATGATGATACAAAATCCTTCTCGGCATGGTTTAATACCATTCTAATAAACGAGTGTAAGAGGGGATTGAAAAAATCTAATAAAGTTACCTATATTGAAGCATATCAGGATGAGCAGCTGATTACACAAGAATGTAAAGAACAATGGGAGCGTCAGGAAACACTTAAAGCAGTATTAGATGAACTAGAAGAAGGTATGAAAATTCCTATTATCCTAAAGTATATTCAAGATTTAAAAATAACAGAGATTGCTGAGATTATGAGCCTGAATGTTAATACTGTTAAATCCAGGTTGCTAGTAGCTAGAAATAAGTTACGGAAGATTTATACGAAGTGGGATAAGGAGGTACAGTAAATGGCAGATTTACTAGAGCAACACATTAAAAAGGAAATAAAGGAGCTAGGGGATTATAATCCTCAACTTAAGGAGTCTATCTGGAGTAACTTGAGAAATGAGATAGACTTTGAAAATTGTAAAGAGGGGAATAAAAAGGTGAAAAGAAAACATAGTTCTAGATGGTTGTTAGTAGCTACAATAGGCATGACTCTTATAGGTACCACTGTATTAGCTCAGCCTATTATTAATCATTTAAAAACTTATTTTGGGGAAAGTAAAATGCAGGATGTATACGACGATGAGTTTGGTGAGTTTATAAGAAGTGATGCCACACTTTATGAGAGTCCACTGGGATATTTGATTTATTACAATCAAGAAGGGTTTGAGATTCTTACAGATAGCGATCAAGACAAATTTGTTGCAAAACATGAGCCAGGAACGTCCATAGAGATTATACGAGAAGAGGAAGACCTAGAAGCTACCTTCAAGAAGTTAACAGGTGAATCTTTGAAGGAAGAAGAACGTAATCAGTTCAAAGTCCCAACTTATATTGAAGCTCAAAAAGAATTTATAGATAAACAGCTTAATCAAACTATATTTTTATGTGATGGCCAAGAATTAGGTACCTTCGTTATTAAGATAAGCTATAAAGAGAAGGGTACAACTTGGGGGAGGTTCTGCCATTTAATGCTCAAGGAATTTGTACCTCTTAATCAGGAAAATTCAGGACGTATAGAAGAAGGTAAACCTCAGCTTGTATTTAACTATGACCAAGAAAAATATGAACTAGTCCAGTACCGCACAGAGCCTCATAGAATCTATTTGCAGAAAGAAGGAATAGATAACCCTGATTATAGCACAGATATTCTTTTGACCTATTGTCATGAGTTTAATACATCCATAGAAGAGTTAATAAAAGAAGATATTGAAAGTCACCAAAAGAATAGAAAAATATTTGAGGAACTTAATGCGGAGTTGGTAGCAGAAGGGGAAAAGACACCAGAGGAAGCAGCAAGTAGTATAACGACTTTAGAAGAGGTAGATAGTAAATTAGGAGAAAATGTTAGAAAACTAATAACTGTAAATAATGATGGCACTTTAAGGTACATAGATTATTATATAGATGACGGACAGGGAGGATGTTATCAAATTATGGTCTATCAACCATATAATGAGGATTTAGAAGCGATCATGCTGTCAGCGAAGATAGTGATAGATCAAGAAAATGATGCTATTATGCCGCATAGAGTTGTTATAGATGAAAGTTTAGGATGATTGATAGGATTCAAGAGCTTCGAACTGACTTTGTTTAGTAAGGAAAACAGTATTAGTGGCTTTATATTCAGAATCCTCTGGGGAACAATAGTATCTGCATTCCCTAGTAACCGAACTAAGGTATAGGGTTTAGAAATAGATGGTATAAGTGAAGGCATAAAAGTAGTTGGTATAAAATGAATTAAAAAACTTTTTAAAATCATAAAAAGGTGTAAAATAGAATTAAGACATCAAGAGGAAGGGCTGAACATATGATTAACAAAGATAGCTTTGTTGCTGACACCTTAAAAAGGCTGGAAAAACTTGAAGTAGGAAAGTGTTTAGATATCCGTACTTTTAAGAAGGATAGAAAAGTAGTTATTGAGAAACTTGTAGTGAACTATAATATTTATGAAGATGGTTTTGAAAAGCAATCTTTTATGAATCTAGAATTGCAGGATTTGAAGAAACTTTTAAAGACACTTGAAAGAAGGGAGTTTCCAAGAAGCAATAAGCTTAGAGTTTATGTAGTAGATGCTAAGGAGGCAGAATATGTTACTTATTAAAAATGGGAAAGTATTAACAATGGCAGGAACAACTTATGAAAAAGGATGTGTTCTTGTAGAAGATGGAAAGATTAAAGAAATAGGGGAATCTATTGTAGAAACAGAAAATATGGAGATTATTGATGCCAAGGGCGGCTGGGTGATGCCAGGTATTATAGAAGCACACTGCCATATAGGAATTATGGAAGAAGATAAAGGCTTTGAGGGGAATGATACAAATGAAATGACAGACCCAGTTACACCACAGCTTAGAGCTATTGATGCTATTAACCCAATGGACACAGCTTTTAATGATGCAGTAGAGGGTGGTGTAACATCTGTTATGACAGGGCCAGGGAGTGCCAATGTAGTAGGTGGGCAGTTTGTCTTTATGAAAACAAAAGGTAAAAGCATTGATGATATGATTGTAAAAGAACCGGCAGCTATGAAAATCGCTTTTGGAGAAAATCCAAAACGTGTTTATAGTGGCAAAGGTAAAATGCCTGCTACACGTATGGCTACAGCAGCATTGCTTCGTGAGACACTTACAAAAGCTGTGCAGTATAAAGAGAAGAAGGAAAAAGCTCTTGCAAAAGGAGAGGATTTTACAGAAGACTTTAAGCAAGAAGCATGGCTTCCAGTACTTAATAAAGAAATTCCACTTAAAGCTCATGCACACCGTAGCGATGATATTCTTACAGCAATCCGTATTGGAAAAGAATTTAATGTACATATGACACTTGACCACTGTAGTGAAGGGCACTTCATTCCAGAATACGTAGCAGCATCTTCTTATCCTGCTATTATTGGGCCAACGCTAACACGTAGAAGTAAAATAGAAGTTCAAAACAAAACCTTTAAAACACCTGGTATTGTACATGAAGCAGGTACACTTGTAGCCATTACAACAGACCATCCTGTTATTCCTGTGCAATATTTAAGTAAATGTGCAGGACTTGCTGCAAAAGAAGGCTTAGGCATTGAAGAAGGTCTTAAAGCCATTACCATTAATGCAGCAACTATTTGTGGCGTGGCAGACCGTGTAGGAAGCCTTGAAGTAGGTAAGGATGCTGATATTGCTATTTTCTCAGGCAACCCAATGGAGGTTTTTACTGATACACTTTATACTATTATTGATGGTCAAGTAGTCTATAAGGCCTAAATATGTGAATAATTAGAATGATAAGAAGCTAGCGTTAAGCTAGCTTTTTTTGTACTCAAAAATAGGAGAATGTATAGAGTATAAAATAAAAGAATAGAATTTATAAGATAAAAGTAAAAGAGAAGGGGATAGGATGAATAGTAAGTTAGGGGTAATTGGATTAGGTTACATAGGTCTGCCCACTGCAGTTATGTTTGCATCGCATGGGTATAAAGTAGTAGGGATAGATACTAATCAAGAGGTTATAGAAGTACTAGAAAAAGGTGAAGTATATACAAATGAGCCTAATTTAATGCAATGCGTTCAAGAAGTTATGAATCAAGGAAGCTTAGTTGTAAGCACAGTGTATGAAAAGGCTGAGATCTATATTATTACAGTGCCTACGCCTCTTAAAATAGATAAAAAAGCAGATATGCGTTATGTAATTCAGGCTATAGAAGGGATATTACCGTATATAGAAGAGGGAACTACGGTTATTATAGAATCAACAATAGGTGTGGGGACAATGGAGGAATTAGTTTGTCCTATGCTTAGGCAAGCAGGATTAAATATTGAAGCAATGTATATAGGATATTGCCCGGAGAGGGTATTACCTGGAAGGATGTTAGAAGAATTAGTTTATAATAGCCGGATTATAGGTGGTATCAATAGAAGATCATCAGAAAAAATTAGAGATATTTATGCTTCCTTTGTAAAAGGAGCATTATATATGACTGAAGCTAAGACTGCAGAGGTATGCAAGATTATGGAGAATACATATCGAGATGTCAATATTGCACTCGTTAATGAGTTATCAAAAGCTTGTGAGAGTATGGGGGTAAATATATGGGAGGTTATTGAACTGTGTAATAAACATCCAAGAGTAGACCTACATACACCTGGTCCGGGAGTAGGGGGGCATTGTTTAGCTGTAGATCCTTGGTTCTTAGTAGAAAAATGTTCAAGTTTTACTACACTTATAAGGAATGCGAGACAAATCAATGATGATATGCCTTGTTATATAGCTGAAAAAATTAAACAAATAGTAGGAAAACAAACTAAACAAATAAAAGTTACTTTATTTGGGCTGACTTATAAAGCAGATATTGAAGATATAAGGGAAAGTCCAGCCATTAAGTTGATGGAGCAATTAGAGCATAGTGGATATGAAGTAGCGGTAGTAGATCCTTATGTAACAACTTATAAAGATATGGAGGAGTATGTTAAGCAAGCATGTATGGATAGTAGCCTACTTGTATTAGTAGTCAATCATACTTGTTTTAAAAATTTACCTTTGCAAGAATTAGGCCAAGTTATGAGAGAAAAAAATTTGTTAGATACAAGAAACTATTGGGATGAGGACTATGTTAAAAGTTTAGGATTCAATTATATCTTACTAGGTAAATAAAATGATGAAAAATGTTTAACAAAATAATATATTTTGAATATTATGTAAGAAAAGGAGGGGTTTATTTAAAGGAGGACTTGAAATGAGTAGAAATTATAATCAAAGATGTAATAACGAACGCCGATGTAGACATTACCAAAGTAATAGCTGTAATAGGTGTAATACAGATAAATACTATGATTGTGGAAGAGGGTATGATTGCGGAAGAGGATACGATTGTGGAAGAGAATACGATTGCGGAAGAGGATATGATTGCGAAAGAGGATACGATTGCGGAAGAGGATACGATTGCGGAAGAGGATACGATTGCGGAAGAGGATACGATTGCGGAAGAGGATACGAT
>JAHLFD010000158.1:0-3803 GCA_018883975.1 Candidatus Niameybacter stercoravium | reverse complement strand
GTATTAGATGGTACTACAAAAGAAATGCTTTTAAGTGCATTTGAAGGGTTAAGTGCTTACTCTTATTTAAGTAATACAAGTTTTGAAGAGAATAATCCACGCCCAGCAGAAGTGACTATTCAATATATTAATGTAGACCAGTCAGAAGTTACACTAGAATTTGTACCTTATGACCCAAGCTTTGATCTTTTTAGAATGGATAACCATATTGAGTTTTCTGTAGAAAAGAAAATGGTAGTAGACTTAATAGAACTTTTAAAAAATACTTTGCAGGCGCAAGTGGAACAATAAAAAGAGGCTGATTCAGCCTCTTTTTTCTATGATTATATAAAAATATTAGAAAAACTTTTGAATAAGTGTATCATAGAGCTTATCAATAGCAGTAAAATCTATAGCATTAATATAATAGCTCTCAAGCTCATCATGAAGCTTTTTATTTGCACCAATCATATTACAAGCCTTATCAATAAGATCCATAAAAAGGCGTTTATCTTTATCTAACTCAAAATCTAAAGTCTTTAGCATAGTACTGTCTAGTGCAGCTGTTAAATCAAAGATAAGGGTTGGGAAAATACGAGGCTTATGAAGCGGATGACTGATAGTAATGGCTATACCTAGTTCAGGAATCAGAATATCCTCAATTTTATCAGGATCCATAGGAGAATGATAACACTCTATAGCATAACCTTTAGCGGTAGCTGTATCACAAATAGACTGCATAACTTTTTTACTGTTACAGCCGAAGCTTTCTTTAATAAAATAGATATTTTTAGTTGTACCGATAAGGGTATGGATATAATCTAGTACACCTTCGCCAGTAATAGCTGTGCTAAAAAGGTGACGTGCACTACCTATATCTTCTTTATCTTTCACGTCTTTAAATACTTGATGCATGATATTTTTTTCAATTTTAAGCTTAGCAGTAGGATTAATAGCTTTACTTTCTGTAAAAATATAAGCATCATAAATACTTTTGGCAGCAGCTAAGTAATAGTAAGCTTTAGAAAAACCATCATGAATGCGGTTACTAACAGCTATAATGTTATCTCTATAAGGGGTAAGTTTATCCGCATCCCAAAAGGTGCCGAAATTTAGGATTTGATCCGTTACACCAGGTGAAGCGGGATCAACCACATGAGGTGCTGTGCCATCTAGAAAAGCAATTTTAAGACTTGGAATAATCATAGCATCTAAAGAACCGGGATCAGAAGAACAGTGTAAAAACTCTACATCTAGCCCTTGTTCTGTAGCATAGGTACCTATGCGTTTCATAAAAGAAGACTTGCCTGTGCCTGGGCCACCTTTAATAATATACAGCTGATTAGCTTCTTTTTGTGGTAAAATATAGTTAAAAAATGAGTGGAATCCATTTGGGGTATTGCTACCGGGGAATGCATGCTTAATAGTGCCGAATTGAGTCATAAAAACCCTCCTTGCAGATTTCGTTCTACTTAAATAGTTTATGTATAAAAAAATCAAAATATGAAAAGAGGAGCTTATGTATTTTATTTATATAGTGAAATGTAGAGATGAAACTTATTATACAGGCTATACAACTGACATAGAAAGGCGTTTAAAAGCACATAATGAAGGAAAGGGAGCAAAATATACAAGATGTAGATTACCGGTAGAACTTGTCTACTGGGAACAGTATGAAGAAAAAAGTCAAGCACTTAAAAGAGAGTATGCCATTAAGCAGCTTACAAGAAAGCAAAAACAACAACTAATAGGGAGGTCAGTTCATGCAGAGGAAGAGCATGCCTTATTTTAAAATTGTATTAGGTTCTTTAGCAGTAGCAGCAGGAATTTATTATTTCTGGGCGCCTGCCCAGTTGGCAGCAGGAGGCATTAGTGGTTTAGCTATTGTCATTCAGTATCTTATTCCAAGAGTACCTATTAGCGTTATTGTGTTTGGGCTAGATATACTCATGTTTTTAATAGGCTTTATTGTACTAGGAGCAAGTTTTGGGGTGAAAAGTGTGACATCTAGCATTTCTATTGCTTTATGTATGCGCTTATTTGAAATGATTACACCTACCGTACCTGTACTTAGCCATGATACACTGGTTATTTTGATTTTTGGTTCCTTATTTATTTCTTTTGGGCAGGCTGTTATATTTAATCAGGAAGCTTCATCAGGTGGGACGGACATTATTGCTAAAATTATTTCAAAATATACACACCTTAATATTGCCACCAGCCTACTCATTGCAGATATGGCTGTCGTACTTCTAGCTATGGGGACATTTGGTATAGAGAAGGGGCTTTATGCGGCACTTGGTGTACTTATGACAACTACCATGATTGATTACTTTATTTCTGGGTTTAGCGTAGAAAAGCATGTGATGATTATACCGTCTACTGAGGAAGGTGCATCTAAGGCAAGAAGCTATATATTAGAAAATTTAGAACGAGGTGCTACTGTTTATGAAGCAAAAGGTGCTTATAGTGGAGAGCGTAAAGAAGTCCTTATGACAGTTGTAGACCGAAGGCAATTTGTATTACTGAAGCAGTATGTAAGAGAGATAGATCCAGCAGCCTTTTTAACCGTACAAAATTTACATGAAGTTATGGGAGAAGGCTTTAGACTTAAAAATTGACAAAAGATAGGAGAAAATACATGGTAAACTTAGGAAATGATTGGGATGAACTTTTAAAAGAGGAATTTAACAAACCGTATTATTTAGCACTAAGACAATTTTTAATTGAGGAGTATAGGACGCAGGTCATTTATCCACCTAAAGAAGATTTATTCAATGCCTTAAAGGCAACATCTTATCAAGACACAAAAGTGGTTATATTAGGACAAGATCCTTATCATGGACCAGGGCAAGCACATGGTATGGCATTTTCTGTTAATCCAGGAATAGCTATTCCACCTTCTTTAAGAAATATATATAAAGAATTACAAGGTTCATTAGGTTGCAGTATACCAGATAATGGTTACCTAATGCCTTGGGCAAAACAAGGTGTACTTCTTCTTAATACAGTACTTACTGTAAGAGCTGGGCAGCCACAGTCTCACCAAAATAAAGGTTGGGAAATCCTTACGGATGAAATTATTAAATTGCTTAATCAAAAAGATGAAACAGTTATTTTCCTTCTATGGGGAAGTCCGGCTAAGAAGAAAATGAATCTTATTACAAATCCTAAGCATGTGGTACTGACAGCAGTTCATCCAAGTCCACTTTCAGCACATAGAGGATTCTTTGGCTGTAACCACTTTAAACAAGTCAATGAAATTCTTGAAAGACAAGGAAGAGGAACTATTGACTGGCAAATTCCTAATTTAAAAGAGCACACCTTTTAAATGGTGTGCTCTTTTAAGTAGTTCTTTTTAAGACCTAGGTCAACGTGCATGGAGTTATAGAAAAAGTCCTGAATAAAGTGAAGGTTATCTTCTCTAGAATGAGGGTATGAGGAAACTGTATTTTGGATAATGGCAATGAGGGATTTAGCTAATCTAATATTAAGAGAGTCTTCACTACAGGAGAAGCTTTTCTTCTCAAAGTTCTCAAAAAGACGCTCAATTTGGAAGAAGATTTGATGGAATAGGTCTGTCATTTCAGCTTCCATTTCTTGATAAGCAAGTATTTTGTAAATGAGTTTCCCCATTCCTTTACGCCCATGAATATCATCATAAAGAACTTCAATACTATGAGAGAGCTTTTCTTCTGGCAATAAGTCCATTTCATAAATCTCATCTAAAGAATGAGAAGTAGTAGACCAACTTTCCTCTAGGACATGAATGAAAAGTTGTTTTTTGTTGGGATAATAGTTGTATAAGGTTCCAACGGCAATAT
>JAHLFD010000157.1:0-7517 GCA_018883975.1 Candidatus Niameybacter stercoravium | reverse complement strand
CTTGAACTTAGTATAACAAAAAAAGGATAGAATATCAATAAAAATTAATCAGTTATAATGATAAATTTATCATAAAATAAAATAACTCAATAATTGTATAAGTGTTATGAAATATAAAAAACAGCGATATAAATGTTGAAAACTATAGATTTGTGTATTAATATAAAGCTACGCAAAAACAAAAAGCGAAAAACAAAATATGATAAAAAAGTGATAAAAATCAACAAAGGAGAAATGGCTATGAAATTAATTAAGCAAAAGTTTATTAAAGAAGGTATCCATAAAGGTAAGTTCGTAACACACGTAAAAGGAAAAACTCAAATAATAGATGGGCAAGAAATTGGAAGTACTGATGTAAAGATAAAAGTTAATGATGGTGAAGTAGAAAGAATCTTAACAAAAAACATTCCACATAATTACTTTGAAGGAGGATTATTAGACCACTTCTTAGATGCACTAGGAATTAATCCAGAAGATGATTTTAATTTAGATGACTATGAGGATACACCAGTTCGAGTAGAGATAAAACACGGCATTGGAACGACAAGATTATTTGAGAATATCGTAGACATTTTCAAATATTAATTAGGTAGGCTTCAAAGGAGGGCATCTGTAATGGTTTTGAATAATAATATTGGTGAAATGAATGGCTATTTAGGAAAGTATAGCTATGAGAAAGACGGAACGAAATCGTTTGAACCAAAGTGCAGAAGTGTAAAGTTGGTAAGACGTATAAAAGTTATAGAAACAGGTGAGTACAAAAATCTTCTTGAATGGGAAGATAGTGGAACCAAACATCGTATAGAAGTCGATAGAAAAGATTTAGTCAAGAGCAAAGCAGGTTATTTACTAAGTAAAGGGTTAGATTTCTATGAGCATTCAGCCACAATTATGATTAAGTATATTCAACAACAGGAAGAGTTTGTTGGATTAATTCTAAGGCATGAAGGACTTGGATGGACAGTTTATAACAATGAGCGTGTTTTTAGAGGTAATCGGTTGATTACTTCTAAAAACAGTTCTTTAAAATCTAAATACTGTGGAAAAATGGCAATTCAGCCAAAAGGTGATGTAGATATTTACAAGCAGATGCTAAAAGATGAAGTTATCGGTTATATCCCTTCTGAAACAGCGTTTGTAATGGGAGCATCATCAGTAGTTAATAGTTATTTGGGTAAAGAGAATAACTATGAAACGCTGTTCTTTAACCTTTTTAATGATAGTAGTAAAGGTAAGAGCATAGCTGAATTGCTTGCAGTTTCGACCAGTTCCAAACCAAGTATACAAGGCAATACCAATGTTACAACTTGGCTTTCTACACCTAACTATATAGCAGC
Source organism: Candidatus Niameybacter stercoravium (assembly GCA_018883975.1). GTDB lineage: Bacteria > Bacillota > Clostridia > Lachnospirales > Cellulosilyticaceae > Zhenhengia > Zhenhengia stercoravium. The sequence continues at coordinate 6,180 of JAHLFD010000157.1, read as the reverse complement.
ATGCTTACGTGATAATTATGGTATGTGTTTTGCTATTGATGAGGGGAGTTTTATCAAGGGAGATATCTCTACTATTGTCTACATGTTAGCAGGTGGTGAAGAGCGAGGTCGTCAGAAACCCAATCTTAAGATACAAAATAGTGGGAATTGGAATACCACGATTATTAGTACTTCAGAAGGGAGCTTAATGGAGCTAGTCAATCAAAATGAAGGAATACCTAATCGACTTTTTGAATTTGGCTATGTTACATGGACAAAGAGTGCTGAATCAGCTAATAGGATTAAGAGGTGCATTCAAGATAATTATGGTTTCTTAGTTTATGACCTTGCAGATTACCTTATTAATCAAGATTATGAGCAAGTAAGATGTGAATTCATACAAGAAGTAAAATCCTATGAAGATGCAATAGGAAAAGAAAATCATAATGAATTTACTCCTAGAGTGGCAATGAAGATAGGTATATTACTATATACTACCGAACTCGTTAATCGTGTTTGGGATATAGGGCTTGATAAGAAGGGGATTTTGAATTTTATTATAGAAAATCTTCATAATTACCAAAACCAAGATATTGCGGATAGGGCTTATGACTGTATCTTAGAGCAAGTTACAAAACATAATCACAAGTTTTGTAAAAAAGTTAATGGTGTATCAATGAAGTTAAATGCAGATATAGTTCCTAAAGGAGAAATTTGGGGACGTATTCGTAATAAATACAGGCTAGTAAAAGATAACAACAAAAGAAAGACGAGAAAGAAAAAAGAATACTGGTATAGAGAGATTATATTTTTACCACATATCTTAGAAGAATTATTAAAAGATAACGGATTCACCAATGTAAGTGTAGTTCTAGGGAAGCTTAAAGAAAAAGGTCTACTTAATAGTGAAGGTGGTAAAAATATTAGAAGAAGTATCATTCTGTCAGGAGAAGGTGAAGTATCTACATACGTCATTGTAGATAGACGAACACCGTCTGAAATAGAAGATGAAGAAACTGCCAACGATGTTGAGCATGTAGATGAGATATTTGATGAAGAAGGGGTGGCATGAAATGAAAGGTTATCTAGTTAAAACTGTACGGGGGAGTTTACCTCGTGTAAACAAAAGTAACATGGTAATACGGGTTAAGTTATGACCTATAACAAGACAAAATCAAGATACATATTAGAAAAATATTGCATAAATACTAATTAATTGGAGGGATTAACCGTGAAAAAAAGTACAAAAGAAATTTTAGAAGTTAAAGTAGCAGAACAACAACTGACAGAATTTACACAGTACCAAGAGCAACAGGTAGGTTCACAAGAGCCACAAGAAACAGACGATTTGGAACAAATTCTGGTAGAGGTAGAAGAAATACAACACCAAGAAACTTGCCCAAAAGAAACAGAAACACAACAAGACACTCACGAAGACTTAAAAACAGAAGAAAAGCCAACAAAGACCATAGATTGGTCAGTTTTAAAAGCTACTAAAAGTAAAGCAGTTGAGAAAGTAAGTGGTGAAGAAGGTGTCTGTACTATAGTTAATTGCAAAAAGAATGGTAACAAAAGGATAACTATATCATCTAAATTATTAGATGCTATAGGAAATCCAGAGAAAGTTGAAGTCGGTATCATGCCTAATGGTATAGCTATAGCGGAAAAGTTACCTATTAAAGCTAACGAATTCCCTGTTAAAAAACTTGGTGCTAAAAAGGTCATTTATGCTGGTGCATTAGTTGAAGAGATAACAGAAGAATTTAAGCTAGATTACAGTGATAGAACCTCTATAACCTTTCAAAAGGTTGAATATGATAGTGTAGATGGTTATAAAGTAGCTCTTATTACAATTCAGTAAACAATGTGTTGATGTATGGAAGGTTATCCATACATCAGCAAAAAATAAGTTACTTATAAAAGATATAAAAAAGTTTAAAGAAGGTGTAAGGAAATGAAAATATCGGTTTCAAGAATTAGTTTAAGTCACAAATATTATGAACTAGAAAATGAAGTGGTTTTTATACTGAGTGAGCAACAACGTAAATCTTTAGCAACAATTTGTTATCACATACATAACCAAAATTAAAAATAAATATTTATATAAGAGGTATGGCTACTTAAAAGCTATACCTTCTTTAAACCAAATAATGAAGGAGTGGGTTGTATGGCAACAGCAGTAATATATGCTAGGTATTCATCAGATAATCAACGAGATGAAAGTATAGAGGCACAGGTAAGAGAATGTAAAAAACTTGCAAAGCGTCAAGGTATAACACTTTTGGAACGGCAATATATAGACCGAGCCAAAAGTGCCACATCTGACAGGAGACCAGAATTTAAGCAGATGATAAAAGATGTTGCGAAAGGAGGTGTAGATTATGTTATTGTACATAAGCTAGATAGATTTGCTAGAGATAAGTATGATAGTGTTTTTTACAAGAAGAAACTGAAAGAAGCAGGTGTACAACTTATAAGTGTTACAGAAAACCCTTGATGCAAGTCCTGAGTCAGTTATTATGGAAAGTGTACTTGAAGGGATGGCTCATTATTATAGTGCTAATTTATCTCGTGAGGTAAGTAAAGGCATGAAAGAAACTGCTTTGCAATGTAAGTTTACAGGAGGCACACCTCCTTTAGGCTATAATGTGGGAGCTGACCAACATTTTGTAATTAACGAGGAAGAAAAAGTAATCATTGAGTCTATTTTTAAATGGTATTTAGAGGGGTATGGATACAATGCTATTTTAGACTTTATTAATGAAAGAGGCTGGAAAACTAAGAGAGGTGGCAACTTTTCAAAAGGAGCAATTAATAATATCCTTAAGAATGAAAAGTATAAAGGTGTCTATAAGTACAATCAAGTAACAGGACGAGGTAAGTTTGCAAAAGAAGCCCAACTAAGAATGAAAGATGAAGAAATAGTCATTCGCATTGAAAATGGTATGCCTGCAATTATCTCAGAAGAAGACTTCCAAGCAGTGCAAGAAAAACTCCAAGCCAACAAAAGTATGGCTGGAAGTGAAAAAGCTAAAAAACCTTATCTTCTTACAGGTGTTATCTTTTGTGGGGAGTGTGGAGCAAGTATGCAAGGTGTTACCAGGAGCAGTGAAAAAAAGGTAAGACCAAGTACTTACAGATGCAGTTGCAGACAAAATAAAAGGAATTGCAATAATAAAGAAATTAGAAGAGACCATCTTGAAGAATATGTACTAGATAATCTAGAAAGCCTAGTATTAAACGAAAGCATCGTCCCACAGTTGGTAGATGAGATTAATGCACAGATTTTAGCAAAACAGTCTGATGGATTAGAGGATATTGAACTTTATGAAAGAAGGCTAAAGGAAGTTGAACGCAAAATAGACAAGCTCATAGATGCAATAGCAGAAGGGATAAGTGCAAGTAGTCTTAGTAAGAAGTTAGATGTACTGGAACAGCAAAAAGAAGAGTTTGAGGTTAAACTTGAATCACTTAAGGTAGCTCATGAAATTAATAAATTACCAATGGTAAGCGAGGAAGAGGTACTACAGCTTATTAATAAAGTAAAACAGTATGTAGTTGATAGAAACATACCAGAATGCAAAAAGTTTATAAGAGATTTTGTAAAAAGAGTCGATGTTTACCAAGACCACGTTGAAGTCACATTCAACGTGGCTTTTTCTGTTGATAAACTTATTGAAGCTGAAAAAATAACAAGAGCTTTAAAAACAGATATCGAAAAAATTTCAAAAATGTTATAATGTAGTATAAGTATTGTTTTAAACAGGAGAGGAGGATTAGAATGGATGTAGTCAATATTAAATTGGAAATACAAGGGGATAGTGAAGGATATGTAACTTTTGAGTGTCCGTTTTGTGAGTCGGAATTTAAGCTTAAAGTTAGTGAATACCAAAATGATGAAGAAGATATTCTGGAGCTATGCTGTCCTTATTGTGGCTTAATAGCAGATACGCAAGAGTTTTATACGAAAGAAGTTATTGAAGAAGCGAAAGCAAGAGCCTATAATGCTTTCGTTGAGAAGTTAAATAAAAGCTTTACAGGAATGGCAAAAAAAATTAATAAAAATAGATTTGTAGATATGAAGGTTAAACCTCTTAAAAAGTTTAATTATAAAGAAATTAAAGAAATGGATACAGTAGAAGAGATTTTTGAATGTTCAAACTGTAAAAAGCATGAAAAAATACTGTATTGTGCTGGTGTTTCAAAAGCATTTTGTGCATATTGTGGAGAGTGGGTATAGATGAATATTGTAGAATATAAAAAGACATGTAATGAATTTCGTAGACTGGCATCTCAGATGTTGAGAAGTACAGATGAAATGGGGAATGCTCAATTGATTAGGCTTAGAAAGTTTTTGGAAGAGAATCCCTTGATTTCTGATATTATAAAGAGAAGAATTGAAGGAGTCACTTGTGAGGAAGGAATAATATATTCTACTAATGGATATTGGTTAGCTGTTAAGACACCTGTTGATGAGGCAGAGCAGATGAGAGGAATTTATGACCATTTAATTGAAATGACCGATGAAGCCAGAAGTTTATTGGGGATTGCTTCAAAATTCCATTGTTCAAGTAGGAATATAAATGAGATAATAAGAAATTACTTAGATAAGGTATTTAAGCCTTTAGTGGATTTTATTATAGCAGAATTAGGAAATGAGGTAATTGAGATGGAAACAAGTATGAATAAAGGGGTTAATATCAATATAGAGAATAATTATGGAACTAACAACATAGCTCAAGGTAATATTCAGTCTACAAACGTAATTAATGGAATGGAGACAGATATAAATAAAATCAAAGTATTAGTTGAAGAGATTATAGGATTACTTCAACAAGAAGAACTTGATGAGGAAGTTAAAGAAGAGATAATAGATGATTTGGAAACTATTGATGAGCAGTTGAATCAAGAACAACCTAAAAAGATTAAGTTGAAAAAGGCTTGTGAAGGAATAAAACAATTCATAGGACAGGCTCCTCAAAAGTTAACACATGCAGCAGCTATTATGAATGGAATGAATACATTATTAGAGGTAATTGGAAAAGTAGTTTCACAGTTTAACTAGAATATAAGTAAATGTATTTTTCAAAAAGAGGGGAAATCATTAGATGCGACTCACCTCCATTAACTAAATCCTCGTAATACTCAGGTAATGAGTGTTACGGGGATTTTCTTGTTTAATAGTAATTAAACAAGAAAATATAGGTAATGGTAGCAAACAAAAGTTAACACTTTTGTAACGCGGACAGTTCGTATTACAGGAAAATCAAAGGAATTAACTCTTTTCATGATGAGTCGTTGGATATGAGTATAAGATAGAACTATGAGGTGGAACAACAAAAGCTTTACAATTACTTGTCTTCAGGAATTGTAAAGCTTTTTGTTTTAGAATGTAGATATAATAAAATACCCCTTTTTGAGACTCTTTAGGGGTATTATTTGTAAAGTGCTTTTTAGAAACATCTAAAAAGCTTATATACGATAGGAGATTTATGCGATGGCTTGTGAAGATGTACGTTGTTTATCTGCTATTCTTAAAACAATACTATCTTTATCACTTGTAACTCTATGTTGTCATCTTTAAATTCAGCGATATCTCCAACTGTTAAAACAGTTCCTACTGGCATACCGTCTAAATCAATAGAAACAGTATCAATCATATGTTCTGGAAGTGATGAATAAGGGATTTCCAATAGCATTTTTTCTAAAATGCCTGTTACTTTATCTGTGCTTTGTAAAAGAATGTGAGTGAGACTATTTACTTTCTGATCAGCCTGTAAAGCTTCGAAGCTGATGTGAATAAGTTTGTTAGTCAAAACATCTTGTGATTTTTCTTTGATTTGCACAGAGATGAGCTGATCCTCTACTTTGAGCTGAACCTTGCTACCTTCACGGTGAAGTTTAAAAAGATTATTAGCAGTTTTTTGACTTATTTGAATTGAAAGGGCTTCTTCTAATTCACCCCCATAAACGACACATGGGATAATACCAGCTTGTCTAAGTTGTTTAGGTTTTGCATTTTGACTTCTTTTTTCTACTATAATAGTGTTCATTTTAATATCCTTTCCTTTCTTCTCTTCTTTTGTCAATCAATAATGCTAATGTCACTAAGTGATTGCTATTAAAATTAGATAATAAAAAATAGAAGGGCTTTTATGCACTCACTTTACAGCAAAACATTAAAAAGCCCTTCTATAACAT
>JAHLFD010000156.1:0-8165 GCA_018883975.1 Candidatus Niameybacter stercoravium | reverse complement strand
GTGCTGTTAGATTATTAATAAAACCTAATAGCCCTGCACATATAGTTGTAATCACAAGTAAAATGGCACCTAATTTTAATGGTTCTCTCATGCTTTGCCACCTCCAAAACGAACAGGTTTCATAAATTTATCAATAAGTGGTACAGCAAGATTCATAAGCAAAATACTATAGCTTACTCCTTCTGGGTAACCTCCAAAAATCCTAATAACGCCTGCAATGATACCTGCCATCACAGCAAAAAGTATTTGTCCTTTATGAGTCATCGGTGTTGTCGTATAGTCTGTCGCCATAAAGAAAGCACCTAACATAGCTCCGCCTAAAAACAGTGAAGTAAAGCTTTCGTATAATCCATGCCCACTAAATAGCACTGTCACAATAAAAAGTGCACCTAAATAGCATACTGGAATATGCCAAGAAATAACTTTCCTATAAATAAGATAAAGCCCTCCTAAAAGTAAAGCTAGCGCGCATACTTCACCTAGACATCCTCCTATATTTCCTAAAAAAGCATCCATTAAAGAAGGCATATAGCTTGAATCTCCTAATTTAAACGCTACAAGTGGCGTAGCACCTGAAAGTGTATCTACAGCTGAAGCTGCAGATGTTGCACCCCAATTGGTAACAGGTGCACCTCCTATGAAACGTTCAGGTTTTTGAAAGTTAGTCATTGCAGTAGGATAAGCTGCAAGTAAAAAGGCACGTGCTGCAAGAGCCGGGTTAATAAAGTTCTGCCCAATCCCTCCAAACATCTGCTTAGCTAGAATAATCGCTACAAAGGAACCTACTATAGGTACATAGATGGGTATATCTGCTGGCAAGTTAAAGGCTAATAGCATGCCTGTTACAACAGCACTTAAATCTGTAATGGTCACTTTTTGATGGGTAAACTTTTGCCAAATAGCTTCAAAGGCTACGCAAGATAGAACACATATAAGTGTGGTCCATAAAGCCTTTAATCCAAATAGGTATGTACCTACTAGAAATGCTGGAATAAGTGCAATGACTACATCCCGCATAATACTCTGTACATTTTGCTTCTGGTGTGCATGAGGTGAAGATGCCACTGTAAATAATTTTTCCATGTCTTATTCTCCTTCGTCCTATTTTCGTCTTATCCTATTTTTTTCTGTTCTAATAGTCTGTACAATAGGTCTTCTTGCTGGGCATACATAGCTGCAACTCCCACACTCTATACAGTCCATACCGTGATAGGCCATAAAAGTTTCATCATCTTTATTGATAGCTGCCTGATGCAGTGTGTTAGGCACGAGCCTCATAGCACAAGCCTCTACACACCTTCCGCATCTTATACAGTTAGACATTTCATATTCTCCAATTTCTTCAGCCGTAAGACATAAGATAGCAGAAGTTCCTTTTCCAACTGGTACATCTACTGAGCTTAAGGCTGTACCCATCATAGGTCCACCGGAAATGATCCTTACTGTTCTCCTCTCGTCCCAGCATGCCGCTTCTAATAACTCCCTATAAGACATACCTAGTCTTACTTTAAAGTTAGAAGGTTTGTCTACTCCTTTTCCTGATACGGTTACAATACGTCTCATAATAGGTCTGTGTTTGGTGACTGCACGCCATATAGCTGCAACTGAGTCAATATTAAGTACAATAGCCCCTATATCAGCTGGTAGCTTACCACTTGGTACCTCTTTGCCTGTAATAGCATAAATAAGATGTTTTTCTGAACCTTGAGGATATTTAGTTTCTAATACTTCTACTTCTATTTTAGGTTCTCCTTGGCATAGCTCTTTCAAATGACTTATAGCATCTTTTTTATTATCTTCTATCCCTATAGAAGCTGTCGCTTCACTGAACATATGTAAAAGGATTTTAATACCATCTATAATACGTGTACCTTCCTCTAACATAACCCGGTGATCGGATGTTAAGTAAGGCTCACATTCAGCTCCATTGATAATGATATGTTTAATAATCTTATCAGCAGGCGGAGAAAGCTTAATATGAGTAGGAAAAGTAGCTCCCCCCATTCCTACAAGTCCTGCTTCTTTAACGATTTCTACAATTTCTTCTTTCGTAAGCGTTTTGTAATCTCTAAACGGGGCCTCTTGTAAATGAGGCATTTCCTCATAAGTATAGTCATTGACCACAACCACTGATAAAACTTGTACACCTTGAAAATTCATCCTCTCTTCAACAGCTTTTACTGTACCAGATACTGTACTGTAAATAGGTGCACATACATATCCTGTCTCTTCCCCAATCTTCTGTCCTACTAAAACGTGATCGCCCTTTTTGACAATAGGTTTACACGGACTGCCTATATGTTGCTGCATAGGATAGACAAGTTCATCTTTTGGCATTAGAAGCTCAATAGATTTATCCATCGTTAGTTCTTTATAATATTTTGGATGGATACCTTTTTTAAAACTTAAAAGTTTCATATACTTCCCTCCCTCTTTCTGTCTTACTTTTAGTATATTTGCCTCCTATCAAAATTATAAACTTTATATTCTAATTTCTCAACTAAATTCCGATTAGTTCATACGTTTTACTTACTATAGAGTGCTATTTCATTTTCTGCTATATAGCTCTTAATCCAGGCTAGAATATCTGGATGATTAATAGGTACACCATCTAACATTTCTACAATCTGCTCCGTATCCATTCTAAAACTTTGAGCTTCATAATTATGCTCATAAATATAGCGAATCTCTGGTTTAGCCATAATGAGCGTATATAGGGTGCTTACCATATCCCCTAAAGGGAGTCTATCAATATGATGGTAACGCATAATAGCCTTTATCCTAGTTCCTTCTCCCTCTTTACTGTCTATAGTAAGTTTCCCCTCACATTCTTCACAGAGCTGATACAAAAGCGGAATACCAAGCCCTACCCTCCTTAAGGTACGTGTTGTTGTAAAAGGATTGGTTACAGTACTTCTAATGGCTTCAGGCATACCTTTACCATTATCCTCAATCTCTATTACAAATCTATCAGCAGACGGTTTCTCCTCTATGCGAAGTGTAATACATGTTGCCTCTGCTCTAATGCTGTTCTGTATAATGTCTAAAATATGTAATGCAATTTCTTTCATCTTTCATACCTCCTTATGAAATTTTATTTTCAAATAGATAAAAAGGCTGCTACAAAATAGTCTATCCTTCTTATTTTGTAGCAGCCTTTTTATGTTGTTGTCATCTTTTCTTGTCTTACTTTGATAATACCCTTACTTTAATCATATCGTCAAGAGCTTCTATACTTTTAATATTTATATCTGTTACTTTTGTATCTGTGTCAATAATGGTATACGCCCATTCTCCCTTACTTTTATTAATCATATCTGAAATATTAATGCCCTCTTCTGCAATAATACTCGTAATCTTTCCAATCATAGCTGGAATATTTTTATGAATCAGTGTCAATCTAAAAGCTGCATGCCACGGCATTTCACATTCTGGGAAATTCACAGAGTTTGTAATCGTACCCTGCTCTAAGTAACCCTTAAGCTCTTTAACTGCCATAACTGCACAGTTATCTTCTGATTCTGGCGTAGAAGCACCTAGATGAGGAATGGTCATAATTTGAGGATGCCCTATAAGACCTTCTACAGGAAAGTCCGTTACATACTTTTCTATAATTCCTTTTTCAATAGCTTTTACAAGTGCTTGATTGTCTACTAAAGTATCCCTTGAAAAATTCAAAAGTCGTACGCCTTTTTTCAGTTTACTAAAAGCTTCTTCATTAAACATTTCTTTTGTAGCAGATGTAAGAGGAACATGAATTGTAATATAATCTGCTTCCCCTAATACTTCTTCTAATGTATGTGCATGCCTAATATGCCTAGAGATTCCCCATGCTGCATCTACAGAAAGATAAGGATCATAGCCTATTACTTCCATCCCTAATGCCTGTGTGGCATTGGCTACTAGAACACCTATAGCCCCCAGCCCTATTACACCTAATTTTTTACCTAAAATTTCAGGTCCTACAAAAGCACTCTTTCCACTTTCAACTTCTTTAGCAATATTACACTTTAAAGTCTGTGCCCAGTTTACGCCTTCTATAATTTTACGAGAAGATAATAAAAGTCCTGCAATGACCATTTCCTTTACTGCATTAGCATTAGCTCCAGGTGTATTAAAAACTACAATCCCCTTTTGGGTACAAGCATCAATAGGAATATTATTAACCCCTGCTCCAGCCCTTGCAATAGCCTTTACAGACTTCGGAAGTTCTAGTTCATGCATTTTAGCACTTCTTACTAAAATGGCATCTGCATCTTGTAAAATTTCTTGAACTTCATAAGACTCACCAAAACCTTCTAATCCTTTGGACGAAATCTTATTGAGTGTATAAATCTTACTCATAAAGTCCCCTCCTCATGCTGTCTTTCAAATTGTTTCATAAAATCAACTAGTGCCTTAACACCATCTATTGGCATGGCATTATAAATACTTGCACGCATACCGCCTACACTTCTATGTCCCTTCAAATTAACAAGTCCCTTAGCTGTAGCTGCTTTTACAAAAGTTGCATCTAGCGTTTCATCTCCTGTCACAAAAGGGACATTCATAAGAGAACGATCCTCTTTAGCCGCTGTGCCTCTAAACAATTTAGACGTATCTAAATAATCATAAAGAATCGATGCTTTCTCTTTATTTTTCTTTTCTATAACTTCTATACCACCTTGTGCAAGCATCCACTCCAAAACAAGCCCTAACATATAAATGGCATAAGTAGGTGGTGTATTGAACATGGAATCGTTAGCTGCATGGGTTTTATAATTAAGCATAGTTGGAATACTTTCATCTACTCTTCCAATTAAATCCTCTCTTATAATCACTACTGTTACACCAGCAGGGCCTAAATTTTTTTGAGCACCTGCAAAAATAATCCCATAGCGACTTACATCCATTTTTTCTGATAAGATACAAGAAGAAAGATCAGCTACTAAAGGTACATCTCCTGTATCAGGCAACGTGTTAAATTTAGTCCCATAAATGGTATTGTTCTGACAGATATATACATAATCTGCTTCTTTATCAAACTGCTCTTTTTTATAAGTTGGAATATGTGAATAAGTATCCGCCTTGGAGGATGCAATCACATCAGCTTTCCCAAACTTTTTGGCTTCTTTAATAGCTTTTGATGACCATACACCTGTATCAATAAAATCAGCTTTTTTAGAACCTGCCATCAAATTCATAGGTACCATGGCAAATTGTAAAGATGCACCACCTTGTAGAAACAGTACTTTATAAGTGTCTGGTATCTGCATAAGCTGTCTTAACTTTGCTTCAGTTTCTTCAATAATTTGGCTATATGCCTTGGAGCGATGACTCATTTCCATGACACTCATCCCTGAATCCTGAAAGCAGACTAATTCACTTTGTGCTTTTTCTAGGACTTCAAGAGGCAATACAGCTGGTCCTGCTGAAAAATTGTAGACTCTCATATTGACATCCTCCCTTTAGATTCTTTTTCACTTTAGTGTGATATAATGTTAAATTATAGTTGTGATTTATAAAATAGTCAATAATTTTAGAAAATTTAACTTTAGCTTAAAGTAGCTACCATTACAGCTTTAATCGTATGCATACGATTTTCTGCCTGATCAAAGACAACAGAGTAGTTAGCTTCAAAAACTTCTTCCGTCACTTCATTGCCTTTTACCGCTGGAAGGCAATGCATAAAAATCATATCTGGATTCTTAGTAAGTTGTACAAGTTCTTCATTGACTTGATAAGGTTTAAGTAGGCTAATGCGCTCTTTTGCCTTTTCTTCTTCTCCCATAGAGCACCATACATCCGTATAAAGGACATGTGCACCTTCTACAGCATTTACCTCATCTGTCACGATTAAACTTCCTCCACCTTCTTTAGCATATGCTTTACAAGTTTCAATAAGTCCTTGGTCAGGCCATAAAGTTCTTGGTGCTACAATAACCATATGTAAACCCATTTTACAGCAACCAATCATAAGACTATTCGCCATATTATTACGCCCATCACCTATATAGACAAACTTCTTACCTTTTAAACTACCTAAATGCTCTTTTACAGTAAGCAGATCGGCTAAAATCTGAGTTGGATGATAAAGATCTGTAAGTCCATTATAAACAGGCACACCACTATAAAGTGCTAATTTTTCTACTGTATCTTGAGAAAATCCTCTAAACTCTATAGCATCAAACATACGGCCAAGTACTCTTGCTGTATCGGCTACACTTTCTTTATAGCCTAATTGAATATCATTCTTTCCTAAATATTCAGGGTGAGCACCTTCATCTACACAAGCAACTGTAAAAGCACAACGTGTACGTGTAGAAGGTTTTTCAAAAATAAGAGCCACATTTTTTCCTTCTAATAAATTTCCCTTTATCCCCATTCTTTTTTTCATTTTAAGTTCTTTTGCAAGCTCTAATAGATAATTAATTTGTTGTGATGGATAATCATGTAAAGTTAAAAATGATTTTCCTTTTAATCCGTACATATATAACCCTCCTATTTTTTCAGTTTAATATTTATTAATATATATGCATTTTTATTTATATTATACGTTATCTTTTTATTTTTGCAACTACTTTTATAGAGATAGTTTTCACATGCTACCCACAAAAAAGAGGATGCTCCTTATCCCTAGGAACATCCATACTTACTAATCTTTATGCATTCTTTTGAAAGTATTCTATAACCTTACTATAGTCTTCTATAAAATAATGAGCCTCTTTATGTAGTGCTGTTTCCATTTCTTCATTTTGTCTATCTTTTATGGCACATACAGTCATCCCTGCTCTTTTAGCTGCAAGGACACCATTTGGCACATCTTCAAATGCTAAGCATCTATGCACATTTACACCTAGCTCCTCGGCTACCCTCTGATAAATATAAGGATAAGGTTTGCCTTTTTCTACCTCACAAGACGTGCGAATCACCTCAAAACGCTCCCTAATGCCATGAGCTTCTAATACAGCATTAACAAGTTCATGGCTATTACTTGTAGCAATCCCTACCTTAATGTCTTGCTCCTTAAGATAATCTAAAAAGGCAAGGACGCTTGTTTTGAGAGGTACCTGTTTTTGATAGAACTCAAAAGCAAGTTTATTCCACTCCGCTTTGATAGTTTCTACATCATCAGGGATATTAAAGCGCTCTTTCACATAAAGTGCTGTCTCTGTAAAACTCATCCCTTCAAATTCTGATTCGAGTGTATCAGGCACTTCAAAACCGAAGCGCCCTAGATATACCTCATCTATTTTGGGCCACACCCACATAGAATCTACAAGTGTCCCATCTAAATCAAATATAACTGCATCAAATAGTTGTTTCACCTATTTTCCCTCCAAGTAGTTGCAATTCTGCCTCCGTTAATTTACGATAGCTACCTGTCTCTAAATCTTCTGGTAACATAAGGCCGCCCATTTTAATACGCTTTAAGAACGTCACTTCCTTCCCTCTTGCGCGCATCATACGTTTAACTTGATGGAATTTACCTTCTTTAATGGTAATATAGACCTTAGAATAATCCTCATGCGCTTCTATAATTTCTAACTGAGCTGGCATGCATACTTTATTTTCACCAATATCTATGCCTTCTTCAAAAGCGCTTTGGTCTTCTTCTACCACTTTGCCATCCACTTCTGCATAATACACCTTATCTACATGTTTTTTAGGTGAGAGCAGTTCATGATTAAACTTACCATCATTCGTTAAAATAAGCAGACCTTCTGTATCTTTATCTAGTCTTCCTACTGGTGATAAACTACGGCCTTTAGCAATAGGATCTAACAGGTCAATCACTGTTTCATGTCTTGGATCTTCCGTAGCTGTAATGCATCCTTGTGGTTTATTCATAATATAATAATAAAACTCTGCATAGTCTACGATTTCATCTCTTACCTTAACCACATCTACATCAGGATTCAAATTACAATCTGGCTTTTTAGCCACTTCATCATTAATTTTAACACGTTTACTTCTTACAAGTTTTTGTACTTCTGAACGAGAACCATAACCTGTGTGTACTAAATATTTGTCTAATCTCATTTTTATCCTCATCCCATCATACGCCAATGTGGCGGATATTGATTTTTTAATGTACCATTATTGCTTTTTACGAAGCCTAAAGGATATCCCTCTACACAGATAACATGATAACCCTTTGGGGCTTCTACAAGCAATGTTTCACC
>JAHLFD010000155.1:0-8572 GCA_018883975.1 Candidatus Niameybacter stercoravium | reverse complement strand
CAAAAGGACTTGTAATGCCTTTTTTATTTGAGTTACCATAAAAACTTTCTATTTAAAATTATACAAATTATATATAATTATTTAACCTATTTTATTGCGTATAAAAATTAATAATGATAGAATTTTAAGATATAATATGCAAGGTAGGGGGATTCGTATGAGGTATTGGCAAGAGGAAGAGGTTTATAATATTGAGCAAAAAAGGCAGGTGCAATCAGAAAGACTGATTAAAACCGTTAATCGTGTATATAATAATGTACCTTTTTATCGTGATAAGATGAAAGCTTTAGGTTTAGAACCTGGAGATATTAAAAGTATAGATGATCTTAGTAAGTTACCTTTTACAACAAAGCAAGATTTAAGAGATAATTATCCTTACGGGCTTTTTGCAGCGCCTATGGAAGAAGTGGTACGTATCCATGCTTCTTCTGGTACTACAGGACACCCAACAGTAGTAGGCTATACTCAAAATGATATTAAGATGTGGAGTAATGTGATTGCACGTAGCTTTACAGCTATGGGGGTAACTAAAAAAGATATTGTTCAGGTAGCATTTGGTTATGGGCTTTTTACAGGAGGCTTAGGTGTACATTATGGAGCTGAACATCTAGGAGCAGCTGTTGTACCAATATCAGGAGGTAATACAAAGAAGCAAATTCAGCTTATTCAGGAATTTGGTAGTACAGTTATTGCATGCACACCTTCTTATGCACTTTACATTGGAGAAACCATGAAGAATATGGGTATTGACCCAAGAAGTACAAACTTACATACAGGTATTTTTGGGGCGGAGCCTTGGACAGAAGAGATGAGAGAGCAAATTGAAAGTATGTTTGGCATTAACGCCATGGACATTTATGGTTTAAGTGAAGTGTTAGGACCGGGGGTTGCTTTTGAATGTCAAGCTAGAAGTGGTATGCATATTAATGATGACCACTTTGTACCTGAAATTATTGATGCCAATACCCTTAAAGTTTTACCTGAAGGTAGTGAAGGGGAACTTGTATTTACTATGGTTACAAAAGAGGCACTTCCTCTTTTGAGATATCGAACAAGAGATATTACAAGGTTACATACAGAAACATGTAAATGCGGAAGAACTCTAACACGTATGGATAAGGTAACGGGACGCAGTGATGATATGCTTATTATTCGTGGTGTTAATGTATTCCCATCACAAATTGAAAGTGTACTCCTTAAAGTGGCAGAGACAGCGCCACACTATGTGTTAATTGTAGATCGCATTAATAATCTAGATACACTTGAAGTATGGGTTGAAGTAAAACCTGAATTCTTTACAGATGCTATCAAATCATTGGAAAAAATAGAAAAACATATTACGGCAGAACTATTTAGCTTATTAGGACTTCATGTAAAAGTTAAACTTGTTGAACCACGTAGCATTGAACGTAGTGAGGGGAAAGCAAAACGTATTATTGACCGTAGAAAATAATGGAGAGTGATAAGGGTGATATGGCAGAAAGAAGAAAGTTTATCAAGGGATGAAATGCGCTTACTTCAAGGTGACAGACTTCGAAAGACAGTGGCGCATGCGTATGAAAATATACCGTTTTATAAAAAGAAGATGGATGATATGGGTATTGAAGTTGGGGACATTAAAGGAATAGAAGACCTTAATAAATTACCTTTTACAACAAAGCAAGATCTAAGGGATAACTATCCTTATGGATTTTTTGCAGTACCTATGAAAAAGGTAGTACGTGTGCATGCCTCCTCTGGCACAACAGGGCAACCTACAGTAGTTGGATACACTAAAAATGACTTAGATACATGGGCAAATTGCATGGCTAGAGTATTAGTAGGAATGGGTGCTACAGAAGATGATGTGGTGCAGAATTCACTAGGTTATGGATTTTTTACAGGAGGGCTTGGCTTTCATTATGGAACAGAAAAGTTAGGGGCCACTATTGTACCTATCTCCTCTGGTAATACTAAGAAACAGATTCAAATTATGCGTGAGTTTGGTAGTACCATGCTGGTGACTACACCTTCTTATGCTTTATACTTAGCAGAAAGTATTAGAAGTATGGGGATTGACCCAGCTACTGACCTTAAACTTAGAATAGGAGCACTTGGTGCAGAAACTTGGAGTCATGAGATGCGGAATCAGATTGAAGAACTTTTAGGAATAAAGGCTTATGACAGTTATGGACTAAGTGAAGTAATAGGGCTTGGAGTAGGATTTGAGTGTACACATAAAAATCATATTCATATTAATGAGGATCACTTTATCCCTGAAATTATAAATCCACTAACGCTTAAGAGCTTACCAACAGGTGAATCTGGAGAGCTTGTCTTTACTACAGTAACCAAAGAGGCTATGCCGCTTTTGCGATATCGTACAAGAGATATTACAAGTCTGATTCTTGGAGAGTGTGGCTGCGGACGAACAACTATCCGTATGACCAAGTGTACAGGAAGAAGCGATGATATGCTCATTATACGAGGGGTTAATGTATTTCCATCTCAAATCGAAAGTGTGCTACTTAACCTGGGTGAAATTGCTCCGCATTATATGCTTATTGTAGATAGAGTGAATAACTTAGATACACTTGAAGTATGGGTTGAAGGTAAAGAAGGGATTACATTCGTAGATGGTATGCGATATATGAAAGATATTGAAAAGCGTATTACAGCAGAGATTCAATCTGTATTAGGCATTCAAGTAAAAGTTAAACTAGTTGAGCCTAAGAGTATAGCTAGAAGTGAAGGAAAGGCTAAGCGAATTATTGATAAAAGACAGTTATAATAAAACAAACACAATAAAGGGAGGAAGAAGATATGATTATACAGCAACTTTCAGTTTTTGTAGAGAATAAATCAGGTAGACTTTTTGAAGTAATGCAAATCCTAGGAGATGCCAGTATCAATGTATCAGCACTTTCAATTGCAGATACATCTGACTATGGTATTGTAAGACTTATTGTAAGTAACCCAGATGAGGCTTTAAGACTTCTTAAAGACCAACAATTCTCTGTGCAGAAGACACCTGTCATCGGATGCAAAGTACCTAATACACCAGGGGGACTTAAAACGCTCCTTACTTACCTTGCCGAAGATAACATTAGTATTGAATATATGTATGCCTTCTCTATAGGGGATGACGCATCTATTATTTTACGTACAGAAGACTGTGAGAAAACAATAGATGTATTATCTAGACATGAAATGGAATTAGTAAAAGCTAGCGATATTTATCAAATATAAGAAAAAGAATAGTACCCTAAGGGGTACTATTTTTTTATACTAATATAATAAAATATCAGAAGGGCTATTTGAATATATAGAATATGCCATTAAGTAATTGGATAGCCGAGTAGAATAATAAGTGGCTGTTGTATAAGGTATTCATTATACAGCAGCCACTTATTTTTATTTAAAAAGAAAAAGTGATAGGCAAAGTTGCCCTATATAGTAAATGAGCAAGTTAAGCACAGGCAGAAAGCGATGTTTTTCACCACATAAGAATGCTATGCCTAAAATAACATCAGAAATAACAAAACAAACAGCACCTATTATAAGGAGAGGCATATTTGTGTTTAATGCGGTAAGGAGCATGGTAATAATAATAAAGCTATATAAAACAAGAGGTAAGCGCAGATTACCTGTATCTATAAGTTTAGGGTGTGTAAGTAGTATAAATAGACTAGCTACCCCAAGAGGAATGAAAAGAAGTAAATACTGAGTAAAAGGCTGAATGATATTAAAGCCAATAATAAAGGTTATATGGGCAAGTGAAAAGGTAATGATGCCATCTCGAAGCATAATATTATCTTTAAAAGGAGCATTATGTGTAAAACCTAATAATAAATCTCCTAGTGCACTAAATACTAGTCCTGCAAATACGAAATAAGCATAATTAAATGAGAAAGCAAGAGGTCTAAACCCTAAGAAGGCAATGCTTACAAATAATAGACTTGTAAATACCTTCAGGCTAATACGTAGGCCTGGTCTTTTGTTTCTATACGTCGCAATAAGCAGTATGAATAAAGAAATAAAGTAGGTGTAAATGAGTCCCTTTACCATGTCAAAATACCTCCAAAAAAGGATTGCTTATAACTAGTGTATGCCCTATTTTTGAAAACATAACAAAAGACCGAGCCTTAGAAAAGGATTCTAAGGGCTCGGTCTTTATGATTTAAGCTGCTTCTTTTTCTAAAGAAGTTGTAGCTGTTAGTTCTTCTTGTTTAAGTTGATTAAAGTAAGCTTTAGTTTCTTTAACAACTACACCTGATAAAGCAAGAAGTGCAATAAGGTTAGGGAAGGCCATAAGGGCATTTACAATGTCAGCAATAGTCCAGACAAGCTGAATTTGCAAAAAACCACCTAAGGCAACCATAAGTACAAATACTAATCTATAAGGCTTTATGCCTTTAACACCAAATAAAAATTCGATGCAACGTTCACCATAATAATTCCAACCAAGAATGGTTGTAAAAGCAAAGAGTACAAGGCAGATCGATAAAGTAGCACCACCAAATGAACCGAACACTGTGCTAAAAGCACCTTGTGTCATAAGGGCAGCACTTGTATCTGTAGTCCATACACCTGTAATAACAAGAGTAAGACCTGTTAAGGTGCAAATAAGAATACTATCGATAAAAGTACCTGTCATAGAGATAAGCCCTTGTTCTGCTGGCCAATGTGTTTTTGCAGCAGCGGCAGCAATTGGCGCGCTACCAAGGCCGGACTCATTAGAGAATACACCACGTGCCACTCCTTTACTAATAGCATCTTTCATAACAGCCCCTGCAAACCCACCCATAGCAGCGTGGCCTGTAAAGGCAGAAGAAATAATAGTCATAAAAGCACTTGGAATAGCTTCGAAGTTAACAGCTAAAATAACACCGCAGGCAATAAGGTAAAGAATGGCCATAATAGGTACAACTTTTGAAGAAACCTTAGAAATATTTTTAATACCACCAATAACAATCAGTCCTACAAGGGCAGCTACTATAATAGAAATAATTTTAGGTGAGAGACCTGTTAGGTTGTTGATACTGCTGGTAATAGAGTTTACTTGTGAGAAAGTACCAATACCAAGAAGTGCTACAAGAACACCGCTAAAGGCAAAGAATACTGCAAGTGGTCTAAACTTTTTGCCCATACCATTTAAGATATAGTACATAGGTCCACCAGACATTTGTCCATTAGCGTCTACTGTGCGGTATTTAATAGCCAATACACCTTCTGCGTATTTGGTAGCCATACCTACAAAAGCAGCCATCCACATCCAGAATAAGGCACCAGGTCCACCAGCTGCAATAGCCGTTGCTACACCTACAATGTTTCCGGTTCCTACTGTTGCTGCAAGCGCAGTACATAATGCACCGAAGCTATTGATGTCACCATCTCCGTGATTTTTTGCTGTGAAAATAAGTTTTAATGCTTTAGGTAATTTAACGATTTGGATAAGACCAAGTCTTACTGTAAGAAGTAGTCCTGTTCCTAATAGAAGAACAAGAAGGGGCCAGCCCCATACAAAGTCATTGACTTTTCCTAGAAATAAAGTGATTTGTTCCATTTTGATATCTCCTTTTAATGTTAGATTTTACTCTGCATAAAAAGGGATAGGGAGAATATGTAATTATTCAATTAGATAAAAGAATCCCTGTCCTTTTGCCTGAGAGTTTGAGCATGTATACCATGCCTTGCACCTTCGGCGCTTGCATATCGCAAGTCTCTCCAGAGTTCCGTCGGCTAAGCAGTCCCACTTATAATAAGTACCTGAGAGCGTTACTCCTTCGGTATGTCCTAAGACATTCTTCTACTAAGCTTCTACCGGATATGCCTCATTATAGCAGACGGACAAAGGAAAATACAATACAATTGTTTTAAAAACACAAACATTGTATAATTAGGACAGAATACGACACAAAGGAGAAAGTATGAATTTCAAAGAAAAACTTGTACACATTAAAGAAGTGTCTTTGCAGTGGATTGATGAAAATAAAAAAGTAGTTATACCCACTGGCAGTGCAGTAATAATAGGTTTAGTACTGATTATGAATATGAATTTAATTCAAATTTCTTATTTTAAAATAAAAGAAATGCCAGCTCAGGTTGTCAATATTCTTACTAAGGCGAAGCCTAGAGAATATACACATTTTTATTTCAAGCAAGGGCTTGAATACTTAGTAACAGATTTATCTGAAGTGAGTCAAGAATTTCTAGAAAAGTATTTCATAAACTTTGATGAAGCTACGAAAGAGAGAATTCTTGCAAAGTATAATAAAGAAGGTCTATTATTTAAGGACCAAAAGGCTTTATTTGATGAAGTCATAAGCAAGACGCCATCAAATAATTTAAAAGAATATATGAAGCGCTTAGACACAGCTACTTTTGAAAGAGCGCTTGATGCTTATTTTGGTAGCGAGGCAAAGCTTACACAGGACAAAGTGGAGAGTCTTTATAAATTGCTTTCATTAAAAGGTGAGAAGCTCCCACTGGAGCAGTTTGAAATTAATGTTTATGAGCTTTTATCTTTCCCGCATAAAGGTGATATAGAAAGTACCTCTATTAAACTCTTAGATTATATAGAAGCAACGCGTGTTAAAGAAGTTCTTTTTACAGAACTTAAAACAAAGGAGATTGAGCTTGAGACATTAGGCCTATGGGTAGATATTTTAAATAAGAAACGTATCATTACTACATCAGAATATGTAGCATTTACAAATTACAATGGTATGATTAAACGTCTGCAGGAAGAACTTAAGCAAATAGAGCTTCAAGAAGTTGACTTGATGAATATGAAGCAAAGTGTTGATGTACAGACAGAAATGATAGTGAATGAAGTTCAAAAGGTTACTAAAGAGATTGCAGATTTAAATAACCAAATTGCATCTTATACTCAAGAAGTAAGTGGGCTAAAAACCTATAAAGAAGTAGACCTTTATATATTAGATCGCTATGAAAATGGAGAGTATGAGGCTGCAATACCAGAAAAGAGTTGGCTTTTTGGAACTTATAAACCAGGTAGTCAGAAAGTAAGACTCAAATTAACTAGATCTAACGTAGTAGATGTAGGGGTACAGTCTTTTAAGGCATACAATAAAGGAAAACTAGATGATGGTTCTATCTATTATATAGAAGTTTCTAATGAACAGCTTACACATATTAAAGAAGTTGAAGATAAAATACAGGCAGATAATCAGTCTATATCTGCTAAGCAGAATGAAGTGAATAAACTGAATCAAGATATTGCACAAATACGTAAGACTAATAATTATGATTCTACCCTTAGTTTACTAGAGGAGTTAGAGCTTAAAAAATCTAATATTGCATTAGATATTGAAAAGAATAGACTTGCTATCCAGCAGTTGTTTGGAATAGGAAATATCTTAGTATAAATCTGTTACTCTAGGAAATAATAACAGAAGATTATTTCCATTTAAGGAGGCATCAAGATGAAAGCAAGCGTAGATAAAGATACATGTATTGGATGCGGACTTTGTCCAGCTACATGCCCAGAAGTATTTTCTTTAGAAGATGATGGTTTAGCTGTAGCTATTGAAAGTGAGATCCCAGAAAATGTACAAGGTGATGCAGAAGCAGCTAGAGATGGCTGTCCTGTAAGTGCCATTGATATTGAAGATTAATGATGATAAAAGCGCCCTATTATAGGGCGCTTTCTTTTTTTATGCTTCTTCTAATATAGCAAAACCGACTACGTTAGGACCTGTATGGACACCCATAGATGGACCTACCGTCTCAAGTGAAATGAAATTAAGGTTAGGATGACTTTTTAATTCTTCTAAAAGAGCGCAGCCGTCTTTAAGTGCATCTCCTTGAAGTACCCATACACTGCATTTCCCTTTATCTAAGTAGCTAAGAATAATTTGTTTTACTTTGGATAAAGCTTGTTTCCTTCCTCGCGCTTTACAATATGTAAAGAGTACACCTTCATCATTAGAAGAAATAATAGGTTTAAGGCTAATAAGTTCCCCTAGTGTTGCTGTTACTTTACCAAGGCGTCCGCCGCGTTTTAAGTATTCTAAAGTATCAAGCGCAATATAACCATGTGTACGTTTTCTTACATCTTCAAGTTTAGTTAAAATACTTTCTACATTTTCACCAGCCATAGCTAGTTTTCCTGCTTCTATTGCAATAACACCTTGAGGATAACCTAAAGTAAGAGAATCAAAGAAATGGAAGTTAACATCTGTATGATGTTCGCCTAAGATTCTTAAAGCATTAAGTGTTCCGGAGAGGTTAGAAGAAACAGTGATGATAATAAAATCAGTGAAGCCTTCAGCTTTAAGTTTAGCAACTTGCTTTTCGCAATAAGCTAAGTCAGGGAGGGAAGTAGAAGGAATTTCTTTTTGAAGATTTGCATACATTTCTTCAGAGGTAATTTCTATCTGATCAAGAAATTCTCTTTCTTTATAGATAATGCGTATAGGAAACATAGTAATATGATACTGATTAAGTGTTTCAAAGGTTAAATCTGAACAGCTGTCTGTAATAATAGCGATTTTCTGCAATGTAAGTCTCCTTTTAAGTAGGTAATTTATAATTTAAGAATAACTTATAAATATGAACAGAAAATGAT
>JAHLFD010000154.1:0-17585 GCA_018883975.1 Candidatus Niameybacter stercoravium | reverse complement strand
AAATAATGCAACAGTCTACACACAAGCTAAGGAGAAGATAGAATACGCCTTATCAGAGCTGAATACCTTAATGATGGAAATGAGCGAGAATAGGGACGTTTATATAAAAGAGACCAGTGAAAAAGAATACACCTTAGCCCTTCAATATGCTCAGTGTCTTAAAGAAAATGCAACGTTGCAGTTAGGAAAAGCTAATTATTCACAGACAAGAGATACTTATATGACTCAGAAGGTGAAATGGATTTTAGAGTATGAAGAAGATGAGAAACTTTTCATTACAGGTCACAATGGACATATTACAAAGTCTAAATCAGGGCTTTCTTATACGACTATGGGGAGCCGTTTATTTGATGAATTTGGAGATGCTTACTATGCTATAGGAACAGACTTTTACCAAAGTACTTTTAGAGCCAATAACTCAAAAGGAGAGGCGAAGCATTTTACACTCAAAAATAACAATACACTTATAGAGCAGTTTATGGATTTACCTCATAATATGTACTTCTTAGATTTTGAAAAGGCAAAAGCTCATCCAGAATTAAAAGCTATTCTTGAACATTCACAGTCTATGGCTAATATAGGTTCTGAATTTAATGAGTGGCAAAAATTACTAAAGATGAGTTATACGTTAAGCTTAGTACCTGATACAAGCTATGATGGGATGATTATGGTAAAAGAGGCCACTCCAACTCATATAGAGAAATAGTGATATTCTATCTTTATAGATGTAAGAGATAAGCAAAGAAAATAGAAAGGCTGTAACAAGGTCCGTCTTAATGTTAATTAAGACGGACCTTGTTAATAAGATCTAGATACTGTACATCTCCTAATCCATAGGCTGTAAAGGTTTGGAGTAATAAAGCTGCCAGTTTTCGATCAGATAAATTTTTATGCTCTTTGATAAAAGTGAGAACTTCCCAGTCATCATCAAAGGTATTAAGATAGAGCCTTATGCCTTTTTGAAGAACAGGCATTAAAGGGGCGGAAGGGATTTCTTTTTTCATAAAAACTTTTTTATAAATATCTGCATAACCTGAACAAGAAAGTGGATAAATTTGGATAGTTTGTAAGTCCTTGTTGATAAAATCTGTATAGATAAGATGAAAGTTGACCTTGCCTGTAAAGTGCATAGTATCTAGATAAGCTAATAGGGTAAGTAGATTCATTTGGCAGAACATATCATGATCAAAGTAAAGATGGATTTCATCAAAATGTTTATTTAAGTCAGTTTGTAAAAGAGGTGCAAGGGGATTGAGTGTAATAGCTTCATAGTCTGAAGCAGTAATATGATGTACACGAGGTCTCTTGGCTATAAAAGATGATGTAAAAGGTAGATCAGTGACTTTACCGACGCACATGGCCTCATTAAAAGGAATATAAATGCCTTCTTTAAAAAGATTATTTGTTTCAAGGTAATCATATAGACATTGCCCATTTAAAATATGTAATGAAGTATTAGACATAAAGTACCTTCTTTCTTATATTTTTATACTTTTTATATTATAGTAAAATAAGCACGAAAATCTAATCTTTTAATATAATGATTCATATATCAGTTGAAACCCTTCTTTTTATGCATTATAATATGAAAGTATCATATACTGAAATGTATAATTAAAATTTATAAAGGAAAAGCAATGAAGGAAAGAGTAATATAGAAGCTTTATTCTAGAGAGACACATCATGGCTGGAAGTGTGTTATGAAGAACTATATGAAGTGCATTCTGGAGCTTTCTATGCGAAAGAAAGTAGTATAGAACGTATAAGCTGCGTTAAAGCCATTAAGATAGAGCATCTGGCATACTTAGGTGCTTTAAACAGAGTGGAACCGCGTATAACTCGCCTCTGATTATAGAGGGGAGTTTTTTTATGTACATTTAAAAATAAAGGAGATGAGAGTTATGGGCTATATTAAAGAGCAAATCGAAGTTATTAAAGAACGTGACCCGGCCATTAAAAAGTCAGCAGAAGTATTTTTATATCCTAGTTTTTATGCACTTTTATTCCATAGAATAGCGCATAAGCTTTATAAAAAAGATCATTTTTTTATAGCAAGACTCATTTCACAATTAGGTAGAGGACTTACGGGTATTGAGATTCATCCAGGAGCTACTATTGGTAAAGGATTATTTATCGATCATGGTATGGGTGTTGTTATAGGAGAAACTTGTGAAATTGGTGAGAATGTTACCATCTATCATGGTGTTACATTAGGCGGTACAGGGAAAGACCACGGCAAGCGGCATCCTACTATCGGTAACAATGTAATGATTAGTACAGGTGCTAAAGTATTAGGACCTTTTAAAGTTGGCGATAATTCACGTATTGCAGCCAATGCAGTAGTCCTTCAAGAAGTACCAGAAGATTCTACTGTAGTAGGTATTCCAGGAAGAGTTGTAAAAGTAGCAGGTCAAAGAGTCAATCCATGTAAGCAGCTTGATCAGGTTAAAGTACCAGACCCTATTCAAATGGAAATCTGTAAGCTTAAAAATACAATAGAAGTATTAGAGAAGAAACTCGGGCAAATAGAAAGTATAACACATATTCATACATCGATGATGTCTCATGATCATCACTGCACTGTGCCTAACTGCACCGGAAAAGAAGTATGTGAAAACTATAGAAAAGATCATTACGAAGGAAAGGAAGAGAGAAATGATTAAAATTTATAACACTCTTACAAAACAAAAAGAAACCTTTAAACCTATTGAAGAAAATAAGGTGCGTATGTATGTGTGTGGTCCAACAGTTTATAATCTCATTCATATTGGGAATGCTAGACCATATATCGTATTTGATACAGTAAGAAGATATTTTGAAGCAATAGGTTACGATGTAAACTACGTTCAAAACTTTACAGATGTAGATGATAAGATTATTAATAAAGCCAATGAAGAAGGTCGCAGTACAACAGAACTTGTGGAAGAGTATATTAGTGAGACGCTTCAAGATGCTAAAAATCTTAATGTAAAACGTGCAACTCATCATCCACGTGTAACAGAAGAGATGGACGGTATTATTAAATTGATCGAAACTTTAATCCAAAAAGGTTTTGCTTATGAGGTAGAGGGTACAGTATACTTTGATACAACAGCCTTTAATGAGTATGGTAAGCTTTCTAAAAAAGTATTAGATGAGCTTGAAGCTGGTGCACGTATTGAAGTTGCGCAGGAAAAGAAAAATCCTATGGACTTTGTACTTTGGAAACCTAAAAAAGATGGTGAACCTTACTGGGAAAGTCCATGGAGTGAGGGAAGACCAGGCTGGCATATTGAATGTTCTGCGATGTGTAAAAAATACTTAGGTGAGACAATAGATATTCATGCTGGTGGTGAAGATTTAGTGTTCCCACACCATGAGAATGAGATTGCACAAAGTGAAGCGGCCAATGGAAAGACATTCTCTAATTATTGGATGCACAATAGCTTCCTTAATATTGATAATCACAAAATGAGTAAGTCTCTTGGTAACTTTAAAGTGTTAAGAGATGTAGGTGAAGCATTCGGTTATGATACAGTACGTTTCTTCATGCTGAGTGCTCATTATAGAAGTCCACTTAATTATAGCAATGATTTAATGGAAGCTGCAAAAAATGGGTTAGAGCGTATTAAAACATGTAAGTCTAACTTAGAATTTGCCCTTATCCATGCAAAAGGTGAACCTTTAACAAATGAGGAGACTGTTCTTTTAGAAGAACTTAAAGGTTTCGAATTTAAATTCCATGAGGCTATGCAAGATGACTTTAACACAGCAGATGCTATAAGCGTTGTCTTTGAACTTGTTAAATTTGCAAATACTTATGCTAAAGAAGGTGCTACAAAAGACTTTACACAAGCTGTATATGATGAGTTTATGAAGCTTGTCAATATTCTTGGTCTTATCTATGAATCAGGTGAAGAAAAAGCACATGCTTTATCTGATGATGAAGTACAAGAATATATTGCAAAAAGAACAGCAGCTAAAAAAGCAAGGGACTTTGCTGAAGCTGATAGAATTCGTGAGTTCCTTAAAGAACAAGGTGTGCTCATTGAAGATACAAGAGAAGGAGTACGTTTTAAACGTATATAAAGCATTAGAATATGAATACTAATCTTAATGAAGTTTTAAATGTGACTACAAAAATGAATACGCATAAAGCCAATACCTATTCTCCGTTAGCACTTGCTTACATTGGAGACGGCGTATATGAACTTTTTATTCGCACATATGTTTTAAGTCGTGGGAATATGCCAGTAAATAAAATGCATAAGGCTTCACGCGAGCTGGTACGCGCTACAGCTCAGGCGAAGCTTTATCATCTTATAGAAGATATGCTTACAGAACAAGAGCTGCAAGTGTTAAAAAGAGGTCGTAATGCAAAAAGTATCTCAGCACCTAAAAATGCCGATATTACAGAATATAGACATGCAACAGGTGTTGAGGCCCTCATAGGGTATTTATATTTGGAGGGTAGAATAGACCGTATCAATGAAATCATTGAAATAGGCCTTAATGCATTATAAGACGTTGTACTAAGGAGGAAATTATGTCAAAAGCAACAGGAAAGTTTGTAAAAGGGGCACTGATTTTATCAGTAGCAGCACTTTTCGCTAAAGTACTTAGTGCCTTTTTTAGAATACCACTTGGTTCACTTATTGGGAATGTAGGGATGGGATACTATGGATACGGTTATCCAATTTATACTTTTTTAAGTTCTATTGCAATCGTAGCCATTCCTTCAACTATTTCAAAATTAGTAGCCGAAAAAAGAGTTTTAGGTCAGTATAAGGAAGCACACTTAATCTTTAAGCATACTATGCGTTTTATGATTATTGTGGGTCTGATTATGTCTGGATTTTTCATCATAGGAGCACCCTTACTTATTAAAGCATTCAGATGGGAAGAGCAGACAATTTATTCTTTATGGGGACTTAGCTTAAGTCCAATCTTTGTTTGTATTATGGGTGTATACCGTGGTTATTTCCAAGGTATGCAGAACATGGTTCCAACAGCTATTTCACAAGTTTTAGAGAACTTTGGCCGTGTTGTAGTAGGACTTGGACTTGCTTATTTCTTTATGCCAAATGTAGGTTATGCAGCAGGTGGGGCATCTTTTGGCTCCGTAGTAGGTGGTGTATGCGGTGCATTAGTACTTGCACTTTTATATCTTAAACATAAAAAAGAAATTCATGAGGAAATGGACAGTCAAAAACAAGCTACTATTGCGACACCATTTAAAAGTATTGTAAAAGTTGTACTTGTACTTGCTATTCCAATTTCTATTGGGGCAGCAGTTAACTCTGTTATGAATTTTATGGATTCTGCTTTGTAACAGCTGTACTTGTAAAGGGGGGTATGTCTGACTTAGATGCAGCTAATCTTTTTGGACAGCTTACAAATACTTCAACACTTGTTAATCTACCACTTGCTTTTGGTATGGCACTTGTAACAAGTGTTGTTCCTGCTATTGCAGAAGCGGTAGCACGTAAAGATCACAAGGAAATGCAAGATAAGATGGAACTTGGCTCACGCTTTGGATTACTTTTATCCTTGCCAGCAGCTATTGGACTTGCAGTACTTGCTGTGCCAATTATGGGCTTCTTATTCCCAGAATCACTGCAAGGTGGCCCAATTCTTCAAGTAGCAGCTTTCAGTATTCCATTTATTATGTTAGGACAAGCTATGACTGGGGTATTACAAGGACTTGGAAAAGTATGGATTCCAGTACAAGCAATTGGACTTGCAGCAGTTGTAAAAGCGGTACTTAACATTATTTTAGTAGGTACACCATTAGGTATTTTAGGAGCGCCATTATCTTCTATTGCAGGATATGGTGTATTTACACTTTATAACTTTATAGCCGTTAAAAAGATTACAGGCTTTAAACTTAATGTAGCATTAGTTATTATTAAGCCACTTATTTCAGCGCTTACAATGGGCGTTGCAGCTTACTTTACTTATGGACTTTTAGGGAAAGTATTAGATGCTTCATCAACGATACAAAATGCAGTGATGACTCTTGGAGCTGTTGCAGTAGGTGGAGTCGTTTATATGATTATGATTTTAGTAACAGGCGGTATATCTAAACAAGACCTTGATGAACTCAAGAAGAAAAAGGAGAACAAATAGTAATGAATCTAGAGCAAACAACTGAAAATAGACCAGCAGAAGGCAAAAAGCCATTTAAGAAAAAACCATGCCAAGGTAAAGGGCACCAAGGCAAGAAGCCATTTAATAAAGTACAAGGTGAAAAAGTAGTAGATGGTAAAAAAACATCTAATAAAGCACAAGGCGAAAAAGGTGGTGAAGGTGAAAAAGCTACAAATAGAAGACCTTCTTATAACCAAAGACCAGCTAGAAGCAAACAACCAAAAGAAGGTGTAGTAGTTGATGAAAACATCTTATTTGGTAGAAACTCAGTACTTGAAGTATTAAAATCAGGTCGTGATATTGAAAAAATCCTTGTACAAAAAGGTCAAATGGAAGGCTCTATCAAAAAAATCATGGGTGATGCAAAACAACGTGGGATTGTTGTGCAAGAAGTTGAAAAAACAAAACTTGATGAAATGTGTAACATGGAAAAACATCAAGGTGTGGTAGCTTATGTAAGTGCACACAAATATGTTGAAATCGATGAAATTTTAAATGATGCAAAGTCTAAAGGTGAAGATCCATTTATTCTTATCCTTGAAAACATTCAAGACCCACATAACTTAGGGGCTATTATTCGTTCAGCACATAATGCAGGTGTACATGGTATTATTATTTCAAAACGCCGTGCGGTAGGCCTTACTTCAACAGTATCTAAAGCATCAGCAGGTGCTATTGAATATACAAAGGTAGCGAAAGTATCTAATATTGCACAAACAATTGAAGAGCTTAAAGCAAAAGGGATCTGGGTAGCATGTGCAGATATGGATGGTGAAATCATTTATACAGATAACTTAAGAGGACCAATTGGTATTGTAATCGGTAGTGAAGGCGAAGGTGTATCTAAACTTGTTAAGAGTAAATGTGACTTCGTTGTTAGAATTCCAATGTATGGGAAAGTAACTTCTCTTAATGCGTCTGTAGCAGCAAGTATTCTTGCTTATGAAGTTGTAAGACAACGTTACTTCTAAAATTTTTACAAGAGAGATGAAGGCTTATGTCTTGGAGAGATAGACTAAGGAGGGGATAGGTATGATGACACCCGAGGTCTTAACAGATGAAGAGCTTATTGCAGCTTATAGGTCTGGAGATTTAAACTGTATAGAAATTCTTATTCAAAGGTATAAAATATTTGTAAGGAAAAAGATTAAATCCACTTATTTCATAGGTGCAGATAGGGAAGACTTGATTCAAGAGGGTATGATTGGATTATTTAAAGCTATATGTGATTATAATCCAAACAAAGATACAACTTTTAAGTCTTTTGCAACTTTATGCATTACAAGACAGCTTAGTACAGCTTTTAAAACAGCTACAAGACAAAAGCATATGCCTCTTAATACAAGTATTTCTTTAAACTTACCTATAGCGGGGGAAGAAGAAGATCAAATCACTTTAATGGATACCTTAAGAGATGAAGTAGGACCAAATCCAGAAGAACTCATTATTCATCAAGAAGATTTGAAGCTTCTGAAAAAGCATATGAAAGAGACCCTTAGCGATTTAGAATGGGAAGTACTTTTAAGTCACACACAAGGCAAAAATTATCATGAGATTGCCCATGAGATGGGTAAGTCTGTAAAATCTATTGATAATGCTCTTCAACGTATTAAAAGAAAACTAAGTGAAAATATAAGATAAGAAAGAGTTTGCATAAGCAGACTCTTTTTTGTATAATTTAGTTATATTCGAAATATTATATTGAGTATAGAATTAATTAATTAATTAAGGGGGAGATAAAATGGATACTATGATTATTACACTTATAAGCGTAGTAGTAGGAATTGTTGTTATTTTGCTTTTGATTGCTCTACTTTGGAAGAAAGCTCCACAAGATAAGGCTATTGTTGTAACAGGTCTTAAAAAGCGTGTTATTAGTGGAGCCGGTGGGGTTGTTATTCCTATTTTCGAACAGGTAGATCGTATTTCCCTGGAAAACATGAAAGTCGAAATTAAAACTTTTGGTTCTTTAGATAGTAACGGTGTACCACTTGATACAGATGGTGTTGCAATTATTAAAGTAAAATCTGATAAAGAATGCATCCTGCAAGCTGTAGAGCAGTTTAATACAGGTCGTGAAAAAGAAACCATTCAAGTTATTAAAGCAACAGTTCAAGATGTACTTGAAGGGAAATTACGTGAAATTATTTCTAAAATGACTGTTGAAGAAATTTATAAAGATAGGGAGATGTTTGCTAATCAAGTCGAAAGTGTAGCAAAATCTGATCTGGAAAAAATGGGTCTTGAAATCACTACTTTTACAATTCGTGATATTGATGACCAGCAAGGGTATTTAAAAGCACTTGGAGCAAAACAAATTGCAGAGGTAAAGAAAAATGCGGCGATTGCAGAAGCAGAAGCTCAAAAAGAGCAAATGCAAAAAACAGCAGAAGCTAAGCGTGCAGGTCGCGAGGCACAGCTTTTGGCTGAGACAGAAATTGCACGTGCTGAAAAAGAAAAAGAATTAAAAGTTCAGGAATACAAAGAACAAGAACAACGTGCACAGGCTAAAGCAGACCTTGCTTATCAAGTAGAAGAAAATATTGTTAGGAAGCAAGTTATTGAAGGACAGAAAAATGCTGAATTGTTTGAAGAACAACGTCAAACAGAAATTGCAGAGCAACAAGCTAAAAAACGTGAACGTGAACTTGAAGCAACGATTAAGAAAGTGGCAGAAGCAGATAAGTTCAAAATTGAAAAGAATGCAGAAGCTGAAAAATATCGTATTGAACAAAAGGCCGATGCTGAACGTACTGAGATGATTAAGCGTGCAGAAGCAGAAGCTGAAACCATCAAGCTTAAAGGTATGGCAGAAGCAGAAGCTATTAGGCTTAAGGGTGAAGCTACAGCTGATGCTATGAAAGCAGAGGCAGAAGCCATGAAAGAAAAAGCAGAGGCTTACAAACAATACGGCGAAGCAGCTATTGTTGAAATGCTTACATCAAGATTACCTGAAATTGCAGCAGCTATCTCTGAACCACTTAGTAAAACAGAAAAAATCGTGGTTATTGATAATGGAGGAGATGGCGGTGCAAGTAAGATCACAAAAAATGTAACCAACATTGTAGCACAACTTCCAGAAGTCATTGATTCATTAACAGGTGTAGACTTAGTAGACGTTGTAAAAAATGTTGTTAATAAAAAAGAGAGTTAGAAAAGTATAAGAAGATGCCATCTGAGCTATTAAAGGTTTAGATGGCTTTTTTATACTTACTGTGGCAAGAATGAATAGGGAGAAGCAGAGTCTCTGCGTACGCTAAAGAGAATGAGATAGTATGCTTAAAAAGAATGGATATAAAGAGAAAAGAATAGGATATGATGTGTTAAATAGTAATAAGAGAGGGAGATAGAATGGGGGAAAGAGTCAGGTTAAATGAAATAACTGACGAGGAAATAGAATATAAATACTGGTAAGAGAACTAGGTTTTAGAGATAAATTAAAGCTTGGGGGGAGAGTGTGTGGATAAGAAAGTACGATATTGGCCAGCTTTTGTACTAGGGATAATGGTTATAGGTTTCTTTATAATGACTAGGCCTGTGACCTTTGAGAAAATGAATCATATTGAGGAGGAGACAGAGATTATAAACTGTATCGTACGTGTAACATGGTGGGATAGGGGAACACCAGCTTCTGAAACGATTGCTATTCATCAAGAACAGTTTGAAGAAATAGCAGCATTGATGGAGGCGTTTAAGTATTGTAAAGTATGGGACAAAAAATATCATAGTTCACCAGATGGGAGGTACTATACGATTGATATTGAATATTTGGTAAAGGGAGAAACTCTATTTCAAAGAATGTACTTAACACGAGATGGCTATATTTATATAGATGATGAAACGTTGCCTTATCAAGAAATACATGGTAATACAGAGTACATTGTCTTAAATTTAGAAAGTTATCTTAAAGGGATTATGGAATCAGATGAATAAAAAACTGCTGTAATATATATTTACAGCAGTTTTTGTATGTCCGATTTATAATGTTGCAAAGTTGCTAAGGAATTTTTTAAGGCCAACTAAACCTTCATTAGTTAATTTGTATACGCCACAGTGTTCAAGTACTTGAACAAACTTATCTCCAAGTGCTGCTGTGATATAATCGTCTAAATTAGTATCTGGTATGTACTTTTCTTTAAGCATATCTGCCCAAGCTTTATGATATGGAGGAACATCTTGGGATTCAGATAAGATATAAGCTTTAATCGTTTCTAATTCAGTAAGAAGTCTCGCTGGCAAGATTGCAAGACCCATTACTTCAATAAGGCCTATATTTTCTTTTTTAATATGGTGTACATCTTCGTGGGCATGGAAGATACCTAGAGGATGTTCATCATTTGTACGGTTGTTGCGAAGTACAAGGCGCATAACATATTTATCACCTTGACGTTTGCAAATTGGTGTAATGGTGTTGTGAGGTGTATCTCCAGTATGAGAGAGAATACCAAGACTCTCATCACTATAATTACGCCAAAGTTTTAAAATCATATTGCTACACTCTGCTAAGTCACTAAGAGAAGTGCTTGTGAGTTCAAGTGTAGAAAGAGGCCAGTTAAGGACATGCCCTTCTACATTTGGGTATTCATTAGGTGTAAAGTTAAAGAGTGTTGTAGCATGATCCATAGGGAAGGTGTAGTGCCCGCCTTGGTAATGCTCATGAGAAAGAATAGAGCCACCTACAATAGGAAGATCTGCATTTGAACCTATGAAATAATGAGGGAACTGTTTGGTAAAGCCAAGTAAGGTGTAGAAAGTTTCCCCAGTTACTTGCATTGGCGTATGGTTTGCTGATAAAAGGATGCAGTGCTCGTTGTAGTAAAGGTAAGGAGAATATTGAAGCATCCAGTCACCATTATTAATAGCAAGGCGAATCATACGATGGTTAGCACGATCAGGTTGCTTAAGTGTACCTTCGAAGCCTTCATTCTCAGTACAAAGCAGGCAAGTTGGGTAACTACTGCTTGCAAGAAGTTTTTCTGCTGCAATCTGCTTAGGGTCTTTTTCAGGTTTAGATAAATTGATAGTAATCTCAATAGGACCGTAAGGAGAAGGTGTTGTAAATTGCTTATTTTTAGCAATGCGGTTCATTTTAATATAGTTAGAAGCCTGACTCATAGCATAGAAGTAGTTTGTAGCTTCTTCTGGTGAATGAGCGTAGTGTTCAAAGAACTTAGCATTAACTACAGAAGGTTTATCTAGGAAAAGATTCATAAGACGAGAAGTAAAGATATCTTTTTCTGCTAATGTATCGCCAATAAGTTCTTTTTGCATGGCTAAGTCAGAAAGTGCATCTAATGTATCATAAAGAGTACCTGTAGCTTCTTCAGTTTCCTCGTAGCTCAGTTCACCAAATTCAGCAAGGATACGATTACGTACGTACTGAATGTCTGTTTCCTCTATAAGGTTTGCATCTAGAGAAAGCACAATAAGTCTATCTACAAGAGAGAAAAGGTTAGACATGTGCCTCATCTCCTTCCATTTGAATGCAAGTAGGACCATCACCGATAGATGCGATGTAGAAGGAAGCCTCATAACCGATAGCATCTACATATTTAGCACCTACATATTTAGTAAAGGCTTCAGCAGAGTCTTTTTCTACGATAGCTAAACTACAGCCACCGAATCCAGCACCTGTCATACGTGCACCTACAATACCAGGCGCTTCCCATGCTGCTTCAACGAGTGCATCAAGTTCTTTGCCTGTTACCTCATAGTCATGGCAAAGAGAAGTATGAGAAGCATTAAGAAGTTTACCGAATTCTTCTAAGTTGTTAGCTTTTAAGCATTCAGTTGCTTGTTTAACACGTTCATTTTCTGTAATAACGTGATGTGCTCTGCGGTATTCGACTTCTGTTAAAAGGTTTTTATGAGCTTCTAAGTCAGCAAGCACTATAGAGCATAAGTTAGGTGCATTTAAGACAGTTTGGAGTTTAGAAAGAGCGCTTTCACATTCACTGCGGCGTTCATTGTACTTAGAGTCGGCAAGTTCACGACGTTTATTAGTATTCATAATAACTATACAATGATCTTCGAGCTTTATTGGGAAATATCCATAATCTAAATTTTCA
Source organism: Candidatus Niameybacter stercoravium (assembly GCA_018883975.1). Lineage (GTDB taxonomy): Bacteria > Bacillota > Clostridia > Lachnospirales > Cellulosilyticaceae > Zhenhengia > Zhenhengia stercoravium. Next base: position 5,388 of record JAHLFD010000154.1, on the reverse strand, counting down.
CAGTTTAGTAAAACTGCATGATCTTTTTTACCTAAAGCTATGGCAAATTGATCCATGATACCACTATTTACACCGATATAAAGATTTTCTACTTTTTTACCTAAAAGGGCAGAATCTACAGGGGATAAATTAAAATTAAATAAATCTTTAAAGATATAAGTTGTAAGCATTTCAAGCGAAGCAGAAGAAGAAAGGCCTGAACCGTTAGGAATATCTCCGAATACTACAAGATTAAGTCCTGAAGGAACAGGAGTGCCTTCTTCAGCAAGCATTTTAGCCACACCTTTGATGTAATTTACCCAGTCATGTGCTGGATCGTAGGTAAGGTTGTTTAAATCAAAAGTAATAAGGCCAAGATCTTTAAAATTCATAGAATAAGCTTTTACTAATGTATCATCGCGTCTACTTACGAGTGCATAAGTACCAAGTGTAATAGGCGCAGGGAAAACAAGACCACCATTGTAATCAATATGTTCTCCAATAAGATTGATACGGCCGGGGGCAAAGTATGCATGCTCAGGCGCGTGGTCAAAAAGTTTGATGAATTCTTGCTTCATGGTCACTACGTGCATAAGAATCCTCCTTGAAATATTAGAATATAATTTAATTATATTAAAATAGTAAAATAAATCAACATTTTTAGTAAAAAATTATGTTTATTTTACTTAAGAATAAAAAATATAATATTGAAAGACTAGTAAGAATGTAATATACTAAAAGTAAAAAAGAGTAAATTAGAGAAGAGGTATATATGGCAACTATTAAAGACATCGCGGCTCAGGTAGGTGTATGTGTAGCTACAGTTTCCCGTGTACTTAATTTTGACCAGAATATGAGTGTGTCAGAAGAGACAAGAAAGAAGATTTTTGAAACTGCAGAAGCCTTAAATTACACGCCTACACGAACACGTAGATCTAAATCAAAACAGTATACAATAGGTATTGCAAATTGGTATAGTCAAAAAGAAGAGGTGGGGGACCCTTACTATTTGTCTATTAGATTGGCAGTAGAGAAGAAATGTCAGGAACTTGACGTACAGTACGTCAATATTAATCATTTAAATGAAGAAAAAGTAATTGATGGACTGGTGGCAATTGGTAAGTTTGGTGAAGAGGATATTAAAGAAATAGAAGCTCTTTCGTCACATATTGTATTTTTAGATTGTTCACCTGCACCAAAGCGTTATGATAGTGTTATTGCAGATTATGAGGGTGGGGTAGAAGAAGCTTTAAACTATTTAGAAAAGCTTGGACATAAAAAAATAGCCTTTATTGGTGGAGAAGAATTCATTAATAAAGATAAGCAGAAACTAGATGACTGTAGGGAAATAGCCTATAGAAAATGGATGGCACAAAAAGAAGCTGTAAAAGAGAAATGGGTTTTAAAAGGAAGTTTTACTTATGAAGATGGACACCGTCTTATGGGTAAACTACTAAAAGAAAAAGATAGACCAACTGCTGTTTTTATTGCTAGTGATCCTATGGCTATAGGAGCTTATAAGGCTATATTTGATGCAGGACTTTCTATTCCAGAAGATATAAGTATTTTAGGTTTTGACGATATTAAAACAGCACAATTTTTAACACCAGCGCTTACAACAGTTAAAGTTTATACAGAATTTATGGCTGAAACAGGGGTCGAGCTTTTGATTGAACAACTTACAACAGGGAGAAGTTTGCATAAGAAAGTAACAATTCCAACTGCTCTTATTCAAAGAGATAGTGTGAGGTGAGAAGATGCGATTAAATAGAGAAGCTATTGAGGTAGGATCTAAACAGGCACAAAAGATAACCTTAACAAATACACAGCAAATGAGTGTAGAAATTTTGAGCTTAGGTGGTATCATTACAAAGATTATGGTACCTGATGCTAAGGGTAATATAGAAAATGTAGTATTAGGATATAGAAATTTAGAAGATTATTTAGAAGATGGAGCATGTTTTGGAGCTCTTATAGGACGTACAGCAGGACGTATTGGCGGAGCTAGATTTACACTCAATGACAAAGTTTATAAATTGCCAGTTAATAATGGAGAAAACAATCTTCATGGTGGGTTAGAAGGCTTTAATAAGAAAGTTTGGAATGTAGAAACTTTCGAGCACGCAGATGCAGTAGGTGTTAGTTTATCTTATGTAAGTACCCATTTAGAAGAAGGGTATCCAGGTAACGTACAAGTTGAAGTAACTTATACATTAACAGAATCTAATGAATTAAAAATACATTATAAAGCAGTAAGTGATGAAGATACATTAGTTAACTTAACAAATCACAGTTACTTCAATTTATCAGGAGATGTAAAAGCGCCTGTTACCATGCATAACTTACAAGTATGTAGCGATTATATCGCACAACTCGATGAAGCTTCGATTCCTACAGGAAAACTTTTATCGGTAAAAGATGTAGATGCATTTAATTTTAATAACTTAAAGTGTATAGGCGCACAAATTGATGAAGAATGTACAAAACTTCAATCAGGCTATGATCATCCATGGGTATTACGTGAAGGAAGTAAGCAGGCAGTTGTTTACGAGGACCCTATTTCTAGAAGGCGTATGTATGTAACAACAGATCAAAAAGTAGTAGTGATTTATAGTATGAACTTTGCAGATGATCCAAAGTACTTACAAAATGGTGAAATGGCTAAAGTAAGAATGGGAATCTGTTTCGAGACTCAGAGTTTACCTATTGGATATGAAGACTGCTTTATAGAAGATAGCATCTTAAGAGCAGGAGAAAAGTATGAAAAGGAAAGTTGCTTTAAATTTGAGTGGTAAAGCGTATCTTATAATATAGAAATAAAAAAGGGAGGATTGCAAATTTTATTTTGCAATCCTCCCTTTTTTATTTGGAAGATTAGTGGTATTCAGGAAGCCAATCTTTTTCAGCTTCTATAAGTTCATCTACCATAGCCATAATATCAGGGATAGAAAGTTCACTAGCTGTATGAGGATCTAGCATAGCAGCGTGATAGATATGTTCTTTCTTTTTAGTAACAGCAGCTTCTATAGTGAGAAGTTGAACATTAATGTTAGTCATATTCATAGCTGCTAGCTGTACTGGAAGCTTACCTACATAGCAAGGATGAATGCCCGCATTATCTACTAGACAAGGCACTTCCACGCAGGCATCTTCAGGAAGGTTTTCAATGAGATGGCCTTTGTTAAGTACGTTTCCACCGATTTTATAAGGAATATTAGTAACGAGGGCTTCCATGATATAAGAAGCATATTCCTGGCTACGATTATGTTCGAGAACTGGGTGAGCAAGTAAGTCATCACGTTGATGTTCCCAACCAGCAATTTGATTAACACAGCGACGAGGGTATTCATCTAAAGGAATATTGAACGCATCAATAAGTTCTGGGTATTTGCTCTTAATATAGAACATATTGTATTCAGAATTATGTTCGCTAGATTCTGTGCAGTAGTATCCAAGTTTATCCATATAGTCAAAACGTACCATATCGTGATGTTTTTCAGAAGCATTCTTAGCTTTGGCACGTTTTTTAATTTCTGGATAGAGGTCATTACCCTCTTTATCTTTGATTTCTAGAAGCCATCCCATATGGTTAATACCTGCTATAAGTTCCTTGCGACCTTCAATTTTATCTTCTAGACCTACAGATTTTAGAAGTTCACGGCTACAAGTTTGTACGCTATGGCACAGACCTATAGTTTTTATTTTTGTATAGCGTTGCATATAGCCTGTAAGCATAGCCATTGGATTGGTGTAGTTCAGGAACCATGCATCAGGGCAAACCTCTTCCATAGCGCGTGCAAAGGTTTCCATAACAGGGATTGTACGAAGGGTACGCATGATGCCTCCAATGCCTAAAGTGTCCGCTATGGTTTGACGAATACCATATTTCTTAGGAATTTCAAAGTCTAAAATAGTACAAGGATCATAACCGCCTACTTGAATAGCATTCACTACAAAGTGAGCATCTCTTAAAGCATCTTTTAGAGCATCTAAACCTAGATAAGTTTTAATAGTACTAGGATTTCCTTTTCCTTTATTAATAGCATTTAGTATCATGTGACTTTCATTTAATCTTTCAGCATCAATGTCATAGAGTGCAATCTCACATTCGCGTAGTACAGGACTACACATACAGTCACCTAGAACGTTACGAGCAAAAACAGTGCTTCCAGCACCTAAAAAAGTAATTTTAAGCATATTTACACTTCCTTTCTTTGGATTTATTATAGGAAAAAAATTAACTATAGGTAATTGGATGATGTGAGATAAATTTGTTATAATGTGTGTAATCTTTAAGATACATCTATTTCGTATTGTTTTAATAAGTACATATAAAATTTGTAATAAATTTAGGAGAAGTGGAAAAATGATTAAAGAAGTTTTATTAAGGGATTATCCTTTTAAAGATATTAAGCCACTTTTATGTGGAGAAGAAAAGTGTAGAAATGGACATGCATTTGGGCCTGCTACAAGACCCTATTATTTATTACATTATGTGTTATCTGGTAAAGGAAGGTTTGAAAGCTCAAGAGGTAGTTATAATGTTAAACAAGGTGAAATCTTTGTGATTCATCCTTTTGAAGTAACCTATTATGAAGCTGATCAAAAAGAACCATGGCATTATTGTTGGGTAGGATTTGAACTAGATTTGCCTATTCGTACATGTCTTGAGGAAGATGTGATTTCGCTCCCTCAAGCAGAGTATATTTTTAAAGCGATAAAGGAAAGTGACCTTATTGAAACAGGTAGAGAGTTTTATATTTGTAGTAAAATTTATGAACTTCTTGTACAGGTAGAGGATAGAAAAAGAGAAAACAAAGAAGCGGTGAGCATCTATATCGATAAAGCGAAGAACTATATTATGGCCAATTATATGAAGCCTATTACTATAGAAGGTTTGGCAGAAAAATTAGGACTTGAAAGAAGTTATTTCAGCAATATATTTAAAAAGAAGATGGGTAAATCTCCTCAAGCTTATTTAGTAGAATTTAGATTAACAAAAGCGGCAGAGCTTATGGGATTATATGATTATAAGCCGGGAGAGGCTGCAACGAGTGTAGGATATCATGATTTGTTCAATTTCTCAAAAATGTTTAAAAAAAAGTTTGGCATATCGCCTACTGAGTATAAAAAAAACTATAGACATTTAAAGAATTAGATAATAATTACCATAAAATAAGTTAAAAAAATATTATATTTTAATAATGAAAATTATAAAATTATCTGATATAATTTATACAATTACTTCTAATTCAAAATTATAAGGTGTTAATTTTGGTTAAAATGATTAAAAAAATACTGAAATAGCTATCAGGGGGACAAATTATGAACAACTATGCTCGTTTATTAAAATTTATTCCGTATTTTGAAGACCCAACTGTACTTACTCTGGGGTACAGAAGACAAGAC
>JAHLFD010000153.1:0-7462 GCA_018883975.1 Candidatus Niameybacter stercoravium | reverse complement strand
GCTCTAATACTTCAAAGTTTAGCGCGTTCATTTCCTCTTCATGAGTACCATTATCTAATATATAGTCACAGAAGCTACATTTTCCCCACACACAAGGAGATCCCTTTAACAGTACAATCTCTCTTATATTTTTATTAGTGACTTCACTATATCTATCCACTCTAGTATACCCCCTCCGTATGCTCAATGACTTCTTCATAACCTCTAAAGATGCGTTTTAAGAAGAAATCCATAAAGCATTTTTCATCTACCGAAGTAAGAATTTTAGCATTGCTTTCTTTCCTATAAAAACTTGCTACATCTACCAATGTTTGGCCTATAGCAATGCCATCAGTAGCTACCTGTACATAGGAATCAAATCCATCGCATAAGCTTCTATCTATAAAATAGGCTACAGCAAGCGGGTCATTAATCACACATCCAATAATGCCTTCCTGCATCCAATGAAAATCTATATAAAAACGTGTTATTTCTGTTATAAACTTAGCCTTATTTTGATCTAACCTGTTAATAAATTCTATAATGTTAGGTGTGAGTACAATTTTTCTTGTAACATCTAGCCCTACCATATGTATTTTATGACCTAACATCTCATAAACATACTGCGCTGCATGAGGGTCTACCCAATAGTTAAATTCTGCTACTGGTGAGCAGTTACCATGTATCCTAAAGGCTCCTCCCATAGAAATACATTCATCTAAATACGTAAAAACTTCTTTATCCTTCATTAAGGCTTTTGCTAAATTGGTAAGTGGCCCTAATGCAATAATAGAAACTTTTTCATGAGTTCTTAAAGTGTCTAGAATAAAATCTACAGCGCCCTCCCTGTAGCTTATACCTTCTACCTCTTCATAAAAATTCTCACCAAGGCCATCCTCGCCATGGGTATCTTGCGCCGTTACAAGTTCTCTTTCAAGTGGATCTGTCTCTCCAACATATACAGGAATATGTAATGCTTCACACTTTTTAAGAACAGTGAGTGCATTTTTAGCCCCCATATATGCTGGTACATTCCCACTACATACAGTAAGACCTAATACCTCTAGTTCTGGTGAATGGACCGCAAGCATAATGGCAAGTGCATCATCTATACCTGGGTCACAGTCAATAATTACTTTTCTTTTTTCCATATCTCTTTCCTCCTTAATAGTGGTTTTAAGGAGAACTATACGACTTTTCAACCTAAAAAAAGTCGTATCTAAGGATACGACTATATACTGTCACTATACATGCCCTTAGTTTTTTATACTGGGAGTTCTCGAACCAGTCCTAACCTTATAAGTTTAGATTTCAACAAGACATATACTAGCATTATTAGTTTTCTTTTTCAAGTTTACTTAGGTTAAATGCGCTCCATAAATAGCTCTATCATTTCTTCTTTTGATAAGTGTTTAAAGATATTACCATTATTTAATCCATCTGTCATGATTGCATCAATTAATTCTTTTTTACTTTCTTGCAGTTGCAACACTCTTTCTTCTACCGTCCCTTTAGCAATAAGCTTAACAACATTTACCACTTGCTCTTGTCCAATACGATGGGCTCTATCTGTAGCCTGGTTCTCTGCAGCTGGATTCCACCATGGGTCAAAGTGTACAACTATACTTGCACTTGTAAGGTTAAGCCCAGTTCCACCTGCTTTTAAAGAAATGAGAAAGACCTGTTTACTTTCATCTTGATTAAAATCCTCAACCAGATGCATACGCTTTGCTGCAGGCGTACTTCCATCTAAATAACTGTAGACAATATGTTCTTGTTCAAGTCTATCAGCTATCCCGCCTAGTACTTTAGTAAACTGTGAAAAGACAAGGATTTTCTTACCTTTTGACTCTTTAATGAGATTGACGAGTACTTCTAACTTAGAATTTTGGCCTTCATAGTTTTTCACAAGCCACTCTGGTGCTAGAGCTAGCTGTCTAAGCCTAGTCAAATAGGAAAAGGCCATAAACCCTGTACTTTCATCCTCTTCCATTTTTCTTTTGGCTAGCTGCGTATAGGCACGGTAAACACGCTCATGCTCTTTTTCTAAAGGTACGTAATACACTTGCTCAATTTTATCTGGTAATTCTTTAGCAACTTCCTTTTTAGTTCTTCTTAGCATAAAAGACTGAATCATTTGTTTCAGTTCCCCATACTGGTCTTCACCAGACATGAAAATCTTCTGGAATTTAGCGCGTGTATAAAGATAATCTGGCATAACAAAGTCAAAGATAGACCAAAGTTCTAAAAGGTTATTTTCAATAGGTGTACCTGTTAATGCAAATTTTATGTTAGCCTTAATACTTTTAATCACTTTTGTGAGGGTTGCATCTGGATTTTTAATGGTTTGCGCTTCATCAATTACACAATAATCAAAAGTCTTTCCTGCATAGAAGGATGCATCATTTTTAAAAGTGGTATAAGTGGTAAGGAGTACATCATACTCTTTGTACTTATTAATAAGCTGGTTTCTTTCCTTGATGCCATGTACAATAGCAACTTTAAGTGCTGGTGCAAATTTTTCTATTTCCTTCTTCCAGTTATAAAGAAGAGCCGTTGGCGTAATAACTAAGCTTTTCTGCCCCTTTCTTGCTAATAAAAAGGTAATGATTTGAAGCGTTTTTCCAAGCCCCATTTCATCTGCTAATACACCGCCAAAGTTATAAGCCGCCAAACTATTTAAGAATTCGAAGCCTTTTACTTGATAATCTCTTAATGTAGCTTGTAAGGTTTCTGGCAATTTATCTTCTATTTTTTGTTTTCCTTTGAGCTTAGCCACCACATTTGCTACAAATCTTTGCCCCTCAAGAAAATCCATATGTTCATCTATATAACTTTCTAAGTATAAAGCTTTTTCATTAGGTATACGTAAATCTTCAAAGTCATTGAAGAGTCCTAATAAATCAATAAGCTTAAAAGTAGACTGTAATTTATCATCTGCTAAGTCTAAGCAGCTTCCATCTTGAAAACGGTACAGTTTTTTCTTTTCTTTATAGGCATTGTAGATTTTACGGTACTCACTTCGTTCTATTCCCTCAATATCAAATTCCATTTTCATATAGCCATTACGTCCTGGTGACATACTTGCTGTTACTTCTGGACTATAAATAACACCTTCATTTGAAACACCCTCTTCAGCTTGATGCTTCAAACTGTCAAGACCTTTAAGTACTGTTGCCACTACATGAGGACAAAGGGCCAAATTACTTGTAACACTTACATAGCTTTGACAGTCACAGCTTGCATCAATGGTACCCTTAAGCCCATTAATATTAGCCATACATGTATAATTTTGATGATGGTATTCATCTTTGACATTAGCATAGAATGTAGCCGTCACAGTCTCTACTCTGGCATACTCTCCAAAGACTTGTCCATTTTTAAAGAGTGCTTGCCCACTTACAAACTTCTGACGATCTGTGTTTAATTTTAAAAGCTCTGGTATTCTTTTTAAATCCATATGTTTCACCTCTTTCCGGAACATATAAAATCCTCAAACAACTATTCTTTAGCTAGTTTGAGGATTTTATACATTAAATTCTCTTCAATTATATAACAAGCCTTTTGAAATTACTACAAGTTTCCACTAGCTTTATACTTTTAAAATGCTATAATGGTAAATCTCCCCTAAGGAGAAAGAATTAAAAACACCAATAGAAAGGAAAATCTATATGAAAAAAAGAACATTATTAGACTTTGTTATGTATTTTGTTATCTCTACTATCGCTAACTAAGCCTTTAAGTAGAGATTACTTAATCTCTTTACATATCTTTTACTTTAATCTACCTTTAACCCTATCTTTCTATACTCCTAACTATACTCTCCACACTTTCCTGATTTGCCGCACAAGCTACATCTCCACAATATGAGCACTTAACACTCTATTTGTCTTCTTTATCAATTTATAACAATGCATCTTAGGAATCAATTTCATCATATAACAAATTCTTAGTTTATCTTTCTTACTTTCTTAAGAATCTTTAAGAATTCTCTACAGGCCATATTAAGATTTATCCTTTATTCTAGAATTATTAAAAGGTTTGCAAGTGCAAACTAACTACTAAAGGTGAATCAAATGTGTATAAATCAAACTTTTATAAAAAAACTTATTAATTTATCCTCTATCATAGGCATACTGGCTACTATTGCTTTACTTATTTATGGGTATCAAACCGGTATCTTCTCCTCTGCTGAACAACTCTCTTATATGATTCGTCAAGCTGGCATATGGGGACCTCTTATTTTTATATTTATTCAAATTGTCCAATGTGTTATTCCTATTATCCCAGGTGGCCTAAGCTGCGTAGCTGGCATTATCCTATTTGGTCTTTTTTATGGTTTTATCTATAATTACATAGGTATCTTACTTGGTTCACTTATTAACTTTATTCTTGCACGCCATTACGGAAAACCACTTATTGAAACTATGGTGTCTGAAAAAACTTATAACAAATATATTAGCTGGCTTGATAGAGGCAAACATTTCGACAAACTCTTTGCCCTTGCCATCTTTATGCCTGTCGCTCCCGATGACTTCTTATGCATGCTAGCAGGGCTTACAAAAATGACCTACAAAAAATTTATTACCATTATTGTACTAGGTAAACCTGCTTCTTTATTAGTTTATAGCTTAGGTCTTACTACTGCTTTTGAAGCAATTATGAAAACTCTAGGATAAAAAATAAGCAATTATATTCCTATGCTTAGAATATAATTGCTTATTTTTTATTGCTTATTTTTTATTGCTTAGTCCTCATACCTTTTATAACTAACCAGATCATGCCTATACAAAGTACAATATCACCTATACTGATGACAAAGCCTACTTTATTTAAAAAGATAGGTATAATATCTGATAAAATTTTAAAATGTGTTTCTTCTGTCATAATACTATAGAGACCTGTAAGTGCTGCATCAGTAGAAATCCCCATATAGACCATAGCTTTAGGACTCACTGGCATAGCTCCTCCATTTGCAAAAATAGGTATTGCATTCATTATAAACCCTATTCCCATAACCCATAAAGGTTTTAATCTACTATTTCTCCAAATAAATATAAGTATCAGTATGTACATCAATAAATCTAATAGATAAGTAAGAATTCCTAACTCCATCCATCCTATCTTTAATAAAAGATTTAGCCCTCTTTCTAACAAGAAACCTATCAGAATAAGCCAAATACCTCTTATCTGTAAATTTATCAAATGACTCAATCTACCTTTTAATAAATACCCTAGTATAATTGCAACAATAAGTGATATACCAAACATTGTTTACTCCCATATTTGATCTAATTTTGTACTGTCTTGTGCGATTTCTAAGTAAGCCATTGCTACATTTGGATGAAACTGTGAACCCATATTTTCTTCTATTATTTTTATAATAACGTCTTTAGGTAATCCTTTTCTATAAGGTCTATCACTTGCCATAGCATCTATCGCATCAGCTAGTTGAATAATATATACCTCTAATGGTAATTCGTCACCTTTTTTACCATCAGGATACCCTTTTCCATCAAAGCGCTCATGGTGATGTCTTACAATCATTCTAATATCATCAAAGTTTTTAATACCTTTAATAATACCTTCACCTATAGTTGGATGGCTTTTGATTGTCGCAAACTCTTCTTCTGTCAATTGCCCTGGCTTATTGAGTATGGCATCACTAATTCCTATTTTTCCTACATCATGTAGCATAGCCCCAATACGTAGCTTCTCTATCTTCCATTCATTAAATCCCATACGGTCTGCTAAAATAGCAGCCACTTCTGCTACACGGTGTGAATGCCCTTCTGTATAGTTATCCCTTGCTTCTATGGCATTCATTAAAGATTCAACAGTCTGAATAAACTGAGACTGAGAATCTGCATAATACGTAAAGGTATATTTAACAAGTAATACTGGAAACAAAATAAAGATAATTCCCCAGTAACTATATTGTGTATATAAATGAACTAGAATAACTCCAAATGGAATCATAATAATATAATTTAATATACCTAACTTTAGATCTTTTATAAAGCAATATCTAAAGCTTTGATCTGTATATAGTTTCATCATACAAGAAAGTATAATTTTATTAATTATAAAATAGCTGGCACTAAATAAAATAATAAGTATAATACTATCCTGTATCCAAACTATTTGTTTAACAATATACATTATAATACAATTAGCACCTAATAAACTAACTGTAAACATACTGCAGTTAAATAATGTTCCATACCATGGTGTATTAAACAAATGTTTATATGTATTAGAATCTACCTTTAGTACTCTTATTAAAAAACCACTTAATAAAATTATAATACTTTCAAAAGGCCCAAATAACATATATGTAGCTAAAGTAACTGCAAAGGTGGTACTAAATGATATCTTATTAAAATATAGCGTAACACTCTCTGTCAATCCAGTAATTGCTATAAAAAATATTATTCTATTATAATCCTCTATGTAAATATTAAAGTTTTCTTGAATAAGGCTACATGCTATTATGATAATTGCTAATGCATATATACAACAAAAGAATCTTCTCTGCTTCAAAGGTAACCCCTTCATTAATATCCCCCTATATATATAAAAGCCAATTATAGATACTACAGTTTAGTAATTAGAATACCCAGCTCATTTCTGACCCGCCAGCAATTGCAAGTGCTACTAAAGCAAATACAAGTGGCATTAATCTGATAATAGTATTTTTCATCAGTGTTTCCCCCTTTATGTAGATTAACAGACCTCCGCTAATCATCCGTCATGTTTCCTCTCCGCTAAAGGGTTATTGCATTTTCTATAATTGGCCTCTATACCAAATTAATAATCGGTAAGTTTCCGATTTACTGCATCTAGGGTTGCACGAGCCATTGCTTCGTTAATGTCATCCCTAATTAAAGCTGTTCCTATTAAATGATCTTCTTTGCCCTTTTCAATCATATTAACAATAACGCAGGCAAAACTAATCTCTTTGCTATCTGTTACAAAAGTATCTTGCACATCAAAAATATACTTACCTTTTGTGATTTCTTCTATGACTCCAATTGTTGTTCTCGCAATAATGTTATATCGATTACGTGTTGTTTTAATACACTGTTTTATACAAGAATGAATTTCCCCTTCATGCTCTAATTTTACTTGGCATTGAAGTTCATTACCTTCATTACCTATAGAAAGTCCTTCATACTTAATTCGCTTAATAGGTTTTACAATCTCTGTATCTATTTGGGCAATACTAATAATTTTGCGATCAATCTCATAATCAAATACTGCTAATAGAGTAGATTCTATATCCCTCACAATTTGCTTAGCTGATCTATTATTCCCCGCTACAATATGTATCTCTTTTATAGTCTCTTCATCAAATTGTATTTTAACATGTAAGATACCATCAATTTTTTTGATCATATCATGAAATAGCTGATAATTCATTCTCTCGCCTCATTTCTGCCCCTCTTTTCATATTCTAGCTTTATTATACATATTTATATAT
>JAHLFD010000152.1:0-7063 GCA_018883975.1 Candidatus Niameybacter stercoravium | reverse complement strand
AAGAACTAAAAGTATTGAAAGGATAGTTGCAGTAAAGATAGTCTACATATAAGCAATTAATGATACGTTAAATAAAATCAAATGGCTACTTACTAAGAGTGAGAAATAATTATCATTTGCGAGCAAGTAGTTTTATTTTTGTATAAAAATAGGAAAAGACTAATCTACTTCTAAGTTATTCTATATGGGGACAGTATGTAGAACTAATTATTGTACCATAATGTAATTATAAAGACATAACATGCGTAAAGTAAATCTATTTTAAGAAGTAAAAAAGTAGCCCATAGGCTACCTTTCTATTGTTCATATGAGTTAAAGAATTAAACATTATTAAAAAAATACAAATTAAATTAGGACAAAAATAATATACCATGGCATAAAATTAAAAGCAATGCGTGTAATGAGTCTAAGTTTTACTATTTATTTGCCTTATGGTATTACTTAGCCTTATGGTAAACTCTATTTTAGTTACATAAAGAGATTGTATTATTCCGAAATTTATAATAATATATTTATAAAAAGGGGGAGATTAATATGAAAAGAATTCTTTTTATTCTAATAGGTTTTCTTCTGCTATTAGGAGGCCTAGTAGTAGAAGGTGGATTTATAGGCGGAATTATGTGGCTATTATTCAATCCATGGGTATTACTAGGAGTATTAGTATTTGTATTTAGCTGTATAATCGGAGATAGAATTTATAGATATGGGTTTAGAGAAACTGTAAATATATATGAAGATGAAGATAAAAATGTTTCTTTATAAAGGTGATGGTATGAAGTATTTAATTGATGAAATAAAAAAGAGCAAATGGTTAACAATAGTGCTTTTATGTAGTATTTGTTTGATATCAGTCGGTGCAATAGGTAATCTTATTAAGAGTTCTAACAAGTATGCTTATGAAAATATGATGCCGGGTCAATACGGTTTAGGATATCTTTTTGGAGACGGAACGCAAGCAACAAGTGCAATAGTAAACGATGCAACTAAGGAAGATAATAAAATAATGTTAGATTTAGAAATACCTTTTGATGGAGATAGTGATTTCTATTATTATTTATTTAGTGAGAACAAAGAGGTAGAATTCTGGGGGTATAATACAGATGGAAGTAAGATAAAAGACTTTAACGTGTTATATACTAGGAATAAGAATAAAGACTCTCTAAAAATAACTTTAGAATCCAACCATGATTTATCTAATGTAGAATGGGTCCGTATATTTGGTCTTAATACCGATAAAAACATGTATGAAAAGTCATCATTAAGCTTTAAGATTAAATAACCTCACCATTAGGTGAGGATTTTTTTAGTAGCACCTATTAAGTTTCTAAGCATTAATGAGTAAACGGGTAGAATTTCTGTAACTGAATACAACTTCTATTTTATAGTAGGTTGCCCTAGCTTTTATAGGCTAGGGCGTTTATTATATCATTTATGTTGGCAATCTATTAAGTATAGCAAGTCGTTTTTAGGTGTTCTATACTTTAATTATATAAGGTATATTTACCTCAAATTATCTAGGGTAAAACTGGGTAAAAAATGGGTAAATTACTTTCATATAATGTCTAAAATAATGCTTAATTTACTACTTATAAAAATCAAAAACCATTGTATAGCAGTATGTTTATCAATTACCCAATACTAAAACTATATAGATCCGATATTGGGAAAATAGAATAAGAGAGTTTTAAAATTTTCTATTTAGAAGGGTAGCTTGGCTACCCTTTTTTTGTTTAAAGATAGCGATGAGATGGAACCTTTTTAGACAAGTAAGAATAGGATGTACTATAAATTATAAGTGAAGGGAGAATTAGAAATGAGTTGTTTCAATAACGAAGAGCCACAAAGACACGTACATGAGGTACAAGGAAGTGTACAAATAGCTGAGATTCCAGAAGACCCTCATAATCATCGTTTTGCAACTGTATCAAGTCAAGCGATATTACGTCCAAATGGAGACCATTTTCACATTGTAAGATTCCGTACAGATTTCTATGAAGACCATTTCCATACGTTTGTAGGTAGAACAGGTGGAGCTATAGATGTTGGAGATAGACATGTACATTTCTTACAATCTGTAACAGATGAAAGCGAAGATCATGTACACGATTTCCGTTTATCAACATTTATGAACGATCTTATTGGTGAAGAAGAAATGTAATTCTATTGTGTTATAAAAGTTCTTTTTAGCCGTAATCTCCTATAGGAGGGGATTACGGCTTTTTGTTGTGTTAAATAAGTATATTTTTACAAAATAAAATCATAATAACTTTATACAAATCTCATATTAAAGGGTTTATAGAAAGAAGGGGGTGATTAAATGCAAGAGATTTATATCAAGCCTTATAAAAATAATAAAGTTGAGGGGAAAAATCAGATACAAATTAAAGATATTGCTGATGTAAGTGCACCTAAGCAACTTAAATCTCAGATTGAGAGTATCTGCCTTTTTAAGCCACAAGTTACGAAACTCACACATTTTGTAGTAAGTATTATTACCATTATAGATGCTATTCATAAGGAGTATCCAGATATATCTGTACAAAATGTGGGGGAAATGGATGGGGTCATTGAATATAATCCTGTTAAGCCTAAGCCACACCCAGTATGGGAATGGGTAAAGCTTATTTTAGTTTGTATCATTGTTTTTGCAGGTGCTACAGTAGCTATTATGGCTTATCAAACAGACGTATCTATGGCTAAAACTTTTACAACTTTATATAAAGTTTTTACAGGAGAAGTTAATGATAATCCCGCATGGCTAACTGTTCCTTATGCCATTGGGATGCCTCTTGGGATTATTGTATTTTATAATCATATTGGTACAAAGAAACTTACAGAAGATCCTACCCCTATACAAGTTGAAATCAATGAATATGAAACCAAAGTAGAGGATGCAATTATTGATACCTTAATAGCTGAAAAGAGAGGACAGTACGAAGAATGAGTGTACTTTATGCAGGAGTATGTATACTATGGGGGTTTGCAACAGGATTAATGATTTCAACGGGTATTCTATCTTTTATTAATGCTATTGGTATTATTCCAAGACTTGCTACAAAAGCAAAAGTGACCTTGCATTACTTTGCCTTTGCAAATGTATCTTTATTAGGTGTTATAACAGGAACTATTTTCTATATATGGGATATTTACTTCCCTATTCCTAAAATAATTATTGCTTTCTTTGGTTTAGCTTTTGGCGTATTTGTAGGTTGTTTATCTATTGCAGTAGCAGAGATTTTAGATGTAATTCCTATTAGCAAAAGTAGATTAAAGCTTAAAAGAGGCGCTTACATGGCCATTTTAGCCTTTGCATTCGGTAAAATGGTAGGAACTTTGTTTTATTACTTATATCCAGGATTTCACTAATTTATAAAGGAGTTGAATTATATGGCAGATGTTTCAACACTCAAAAAGGATTATCAAACTGTCGTAGATAAGCATTCACCTAAAAATGAAGTACTCAAAAATTCTTTTAAAGCTTTTTGGGTAGGTGGCACCATTTGTTTAATCGGACAGCTTATTACAGAAGGATTTATTTATATAGGCTTTTCAGAACCTGATGCAGGTACATTAAGCACTATAACTCTTATTTTACTTAGTACCATTTTAACAGCTCTTAATCTTTATGATAAAATCGGCAACTATGCAGGTGCTGGTAGTATCATTCCTATTACAGGATTTGCAAATTCTATGGTAAGTGCTGCGATGGAATATAAAAAAGAAGGCTACATTTTTGGAATGGGTGCAAAACTCTTTACAGTAGCAGGACCTGTTATTGTATTTGGGACAATTTCAAGTGTAATTGTGGGCATCCTTTATTATTTCTTATAGGAGGATTCATATGGGACATCTAGGTAAACAAACAATTGTTTTTCAAAATAAACCTGTTATTTTAGAAACTTATAGTACAGTAGGTCCAAAAGAAGGGCAAGGACCTATGGGAAGCGTATTTGATACAGTACTAGAAGATGAGTTACTTGGAGAGAAAACCTGGGAAAAAGCAGAAGGTATGTTAGTTAAGCAAACAGTACAAGGCCTTCTTACAAAGTCAGGCAAAAAGCAGGAAGATATTCAATATATTCTCTGTGGTGATTTGGAAAATCAAATTAACAGTACACAAGATGGGATTAAAGACTTTAATATTCCGTTTTTTGGCTTATATGGTGCTTGCTCTACAATGGGAGAATCTATGAGTCTTGGAAGTATCATTATTGGTGGAGGCTATGCGGATTATGTAATTGCAGGTGCAAGTAGCCATTACTGTACAGCTGAAAAGCAGTTCCGTTATCCACTTGAATATGGTGGACAAAGACCACTTACACAACAATGGACAGTAACAGGAAGTGGTTTTGTACTTTTAGGTAAGACAGGTACAGGACCCAAAATTCATAGCATTACAACAGGCAAAATTGTAGACTTTAATACAACAGATGTATTTAATATGGGAGCTGTTATGGCACCAGCGGCAGCTGATACTATTTTGACTCATTTAAAAGATACGAATCAAAAACCAGAAGACTATGATGCTATTATTACAGGTGACCTAGGTCAATGTGGAACAGATATTTTACTAGACCTTACAAAACAATTAGGAACAGATATATCTGCAGTACATCAAGACTGTGGTCTATTAATTTTTGATAATCAGGCTCAGGATACACACGCTGGAGGAAGTGGTTGTGGATGTAGTGCATCTTTATTCTCAGGACACTTCTATCAACAGTTAAAAGATAAAAAACTAAAGAAAATCTTACTTGTACCAACAGGTGCGTTAATGAGTCTATGTTCTACTCAGCAAGGTGACAATATTACAGGAATTGCACATGCTGTAAGCATCTGGTGTGAATAAGAGGAGGAAAGTACATGGATTTTGCAATAGATCTTATAAAAGCCTTTGTAGTAGGTGGTTTACTTTGTGTTATTGGACAAATTCTTATGGATCGTACAAAGCTTATGACAGCACGTATTATGGTTGTCTTCCTAGTAGCTGGTGCAATATTAACTGCATTAGGTATTTATGAACCCTTTGTAGACTGGGCGGGTTCAGGTGCGACTGTACCCATTATAGGATTTGGTTATGCACTGGCTAAAGGTGCCATGGATGAAGTAGCTAAAGAAGGATATATGGGTATTTTTACAGGAGGTCTTAAAGCTACTGCAGCAGGTATTACAGCTGCTATTGTATTTGGATATTTTGCTGCTCTTCTTTCTAATCCAAAAAGTAAATAATAAAAAGGTGTCAATTGATGAAATTGACACCTTTTTCTGTAATATTGGATTATTTTGGTATATAATTATCTGAAATTATGTTATAATACACACAACTATAATAAGTTATTAAATGGGGGTAGAGGATGTTACTTGAAAAGAAAGATTTTATAAAACTGGAACAATCACTCTGTCTATTTAGATATATTATTATTTTTTCTATAGTATTTAACTTAGAAACAGAGATGTATTATAATGAATCATTATTTGAAAGCATAAGTATTCTGAGTGTTGTTACTTCAGTATGGGCAGCCTCTATTTATCAATTATGCAAAAAATATGGGACAACCCATAGAAGGCAATATTATCTTGGGCTTATAGAATGGCTAGTAGATTTAATGATACTTGATCTATTTGCTTATGTGATGAGTCAATATGGAAATGGATTTATTTATTTCTTTATAATTTTACTAGGGATTGTAGCTTTTATAAGATATGAGAACAGTATAATAACAGCTTTACTTATTGTAGGTTTGTTAGGAAATACTTTTTTTGTTTATAAGATCATTTATAAATACTTTTATACTTTAAAAATACAGCGTTTTTATATGAGTGTTGCCATCATTATTTTAATAAGTTATTGGTTTTATTACATAGTTAGGAAGCAAAAAAAGTCTAGGGAAAAGATAAGCCGATTACAAAGAGAAGTGCAACAGTTTAAAATGATTAATCAGAGTATAACGAATCTCTATAGTATGAATACTGCTATTTATCAAGCCATTACATTAGAAGAAGTAGTAAGTCAGCTGCTTAAAAATATATATAAACTCATAGGATAGCCTGGAATAGGTATTATTTTATATGATGAAAATGGCATAGAGAGTAATTCTAAAATGTATACTTATGAAGAGTTATTACGCAATAGAGTTATAGAAGATAGTAGCATACCATTTAGAATTGTTTATGCGCAAAAAGAAATAGAGAATATCAGGGATTACAAAGCATATAAAAACTGTATTTTAAACTTTGAGCCTATTGTACTTAGTGATAAATTAGATGGACTAGATTATACCTATACGATTTTGCCAGGGAAACATGAGAAGTATATCTATATGTTTAACCTTATGAAAGATAATAAAGAATGTGGACTCATCCTGATTAATGTACAAGATAGACTTGAAATAGATACGTGCAGACATATTAATGAGATTGTAAATCATGCAGGCATTGTTCTATTTAAGCTTCAAAAGTTAGAGACAGCACATACAAGAGCTATTTATGACCAGTTAACAGGTGCTAAAACACGTCACTATATGGAGGAAGTCTTGCCTCATTATGAAAAAAAGATAAGGCATATAGGGGGGCATATAGGTGTACTCTTTATAGATATTGATCATTTTAAAAGTTTTAACGATAGATATGGGCATGCTACTGGTGATTTAGTACTTAAAACAGTCTCTCATATTATACAAGCAACTTTCTCAAAAGAAAGTCTTGTTATAAGGTATGGAGGAGAGGAATTTGTAGTTATTATACCTAGTATACAAAAAGACTGGTTAGAAGAAAAAGCATATGGTTTATGTAAGTATATTGAGCAGTATGACTTAAAAAAAATGATACCTAATGATAGTAGAATTACGGTAAGTATTGGTGGGGCTTTTTATCCTGATGACGATGTGCATATAGAGGATGTTATAAAGAAGGCAGATGAAGCTATGTATCAAGTTAAAAAGACTACACGTAACAATGTATGTTTTTATAATACAATAATGAGTGATGGGGGAGTTTAAAATGAAAACGAAGATATTAGAATTGCTTGAACAGAATAGTAGATATAGTGCAGCCGATATAGCAC
>JAHLFD010000151.1:0-9723 GCA_018883975.1 Candidatus Niameybacter stercoravium | reverse complement strand
GAGCTGATCATCCATTAGGTTAAATTTACTAGCAGGTGCTTTACAAATTGGACATTCATCCGGTGGCATGTCACCTTCATGAATATAACCACAAATGACACATACGTACTTTTTCATTTGTTCATCTCCTTTTTAATAATGCTTACCACCGTTAGTATTTCCTGCAGCTTCTACTTTATACTCTTCTAAAAAAGTTATGAAACAGCTTCTTCACTTGCTTCTTTTTGTACTGGCTTACGTCCTGTAAGAGAAAAATCTTCTAGTACTACTTTTGTTGTATAAACCTTTTCACCCTCTTTATTTATATAGGAATCTGTTACAATTTTGCCTTGCACTAAGATCTGTTGACCTTTTGTAACACTACGGGTAATTAAAACGGCCAGCTTATGAAAGGCTACAACCTCGATAAAATACGTTTTCTTCTCCCTTCTACTCGTACGTTCGTGTACTGCTAGAGTAAACTGTGTGTAAGAAACATCTGTATCCTTAGATTTTTTTAGTTCAGGATCCTTTGTTAAATTGCCTAATAAAGTAACTTGATTCATACTAACCTCCTTATATTTTTTCTAAAGTATGGCCTAACCCCTTGATTTTATACAGCTACCCACTAATTTTTTATATTTTCAAAAAAATAAGCAGCTGTGTTCTTTTTCAACAGCTGCTTATGCTTTACTTCATATTTAAAGGTGGTTTTCTGAAAATATAGCGACCTTTCTTTTCCTCAACTATTCTACCTTCTTCTACCACGTGCATACCTCTTAAGAAGACGTGTTCAGCTCGGCCAATGACTTTAAATCCTTCATATGGTGTATAATCTACATTCTGTAACTGCGTTTTAGCAGAAATCACCCCTCTATAACCTGGATTCCACACAACAATATCTGCATCGCTACCTACAGCTAAAGTACCTTTTTGAGGATACATGCCAAAAAGTTGTGCTGCATGAGTACTGAGTAAATGTGCCATTTCCTGCAAACTTAAACGTCCTTTTGTTACACCATGGCTATAAATAAGTTGTGGTCTATGTTCAATTCCAGGTATACCATTTGGAATTTGAGTGAAATCATCGATCCCTACTTTTTTCTGACTTTCAAAGTTAAAAGCACAATGATCTGTACTGATTGTCTGAATTTCTCCTTCTTGAACACCTTCCCATAAGGCTTCTTGATCTTGTTTACTTCTAAGAGGTGGTGATAATACATACTTAGCACTTTCAAACTGCTTTAAATGATAAAGTTTTTCATCTAAAAGTAGATACTGTGGACATGTTTCTACATAAACTCTTTGCCCCCTGTTTCTAGCTCTTCTTATACATTCCAATCCTTTTTGTGTACTTAAATGTACAATATGTACTGGAACATCTACCATATAAGCAATATCTAAAAATCGACTAATAGCTTCAGCCTCTATCATATCTGGCCTAGATAAGGGATGTGCCGAAGGTGTCCTTTGCTCTTGCTCAAGTAGCATTTTTGTATACGCCTTAATGAGATCTCCATTTTCACAATGTACGCCCACTAATCCTCCTAAGTTTTTAGAACTCTTTAGAATTTCATAAATAACCCCATCATCTAATCTTAAAGTATCATACGCCATATACAGTTTAAAAGATGTAATCCCTGATTCTCTCATAGTAAGTAGCTCACTTTTTATTTCATCGTTCCACTCTGTAATAGCCATATGAAAACCATAGTCACAACTACACTTTTCATCTGTTTTATGACGCCAATTTTCTAGAGCATTTATAAGGGTTTCACCTTTGTTTTGCGTAGCAAAGTCTATAATGCTTGTTGTACCTTGTATGAGTGCTGCTTTTGTGCCCGATTCAAAGTCATCAGCTGTATGGGCCATTCCAGTATCCATATCTAAATGCGTATGTGCATCTATAAAGCCTGGAAACAGAATCATGCCACTTGCATCAAGTATGTGGTCTGCCTTATCAATCTTACCTATTTTTTTTATAACATTTTCTTCAATAAGTATATCTACAGGTGTATATCTGTTTTGCTCTGCGATAATACCGCCTTTAATCAAGTAAGACATAGCATCACCTCATTTATTTTTTCTTTCCTATTAGATTGAAGGCAATATTTGTAACCATTCCTACAATACATACACTTGCTACTGCATCACCAAACACAAACTGTAAAAATGTTGGGAACTTATCAATAATTTCTGTCACAGCTGTCAAACCATACCCTACTGCAAAAGTAATAGAAAGCACTTTTACATTCCCATCTGAAAAACTAGCTTGTGCAATCATTTTAAAGCCATTTACTAAAATCATACCAAATACTGTAATAACAGCACCTCCTAGCACACTAGAAGGAAGCTCTGCAAAAATAGCACCTACTTTAGGCATAACGCTTGCTAAGACCAGGACTGCTGCCCCTGTAGCAATACAGAATTTGTTAACTACTTTTATCATCGCAATAATCCCTGCATTTTGCCCAAAAGCTGTATTAGGCATACAATTAAAAAAGCCTGCTAACTGTGAACCAATCGCATCTGCTAAAAGTGCTCCTGAATTTTCTGAGGCTGTTGCTTCTCTATTAAAAGCAGCCATTGTAATACCACTTGTATTACCTAATGTTTCAAGTCCTGATACAATATAAACAGCAGCAAAAGCAACAATAGCATCTAGCCTAAATTCAGGCTTAAAATGTAAAGGCGTGGGCAACATAAACCAATTAGCATTTAAAACAGGTGTAAAATCTACCTTTCCCATAAGTATGGCTGCAATAAAGCCTACAACCAGCCCAATTAAAATAGCAACTACTTTCAGCATACCTTTTGCAAAGTGTTGAAGCAGTACAATGGTTAAAAATACAATAGATCCAAGAAATAGATTTTCCCATGAACCAAAATCTGCTGCGCCTACCCCACCTGCAAAATAATTTGCACCAATACCTAACAACTTAATACCAATAGTTACCAATACTGCACCGATCACAACAGGAGAAATAATTTTTTGTGAAGGTTTAATGAGTAAGCCCATAATAATCTCAACAATGGCACCTACCAAAATACCACCAAAAACAGCAGGCAATCCATAAGCTGTTGCAATGGTAGATAAGGTTGGCACAAAAGCAAAGGCTGTTCCCATTACAATAGGAAGGCCTGCTCCAATTTGAAACTTATTGCCAAATTTAATAGGATAAAGCTGAACAAATGTGGTAAGTCCAGATACCAGCATAGCACATTGAATCATCAGTACACGTTCCTCCATGGTAACCCCTGCAATTCCTGCAACAATTAAAATAGGTGCTAAGTTACCCGTAAACATGGCAAGAACATGCTGAAGTCCTAGTGGCACAGCTACCCCTAAACTAGGTCTTCCATCTAACTGGTAAATAAGTTCTTGATCACTACTACGTCTTAAGTGCATACTTCCCCTCCCCAGACTAAGCCTCTAAAGTTTGATCCTTGTTCCAGTTTCTCCTCTTATACCTGCTTTTGCTTTTTCAAGTAAAGTAATAAGTGCATATCTGCCTTCCTTTGATCTTGCAAAGTTAGCAGCTGCCTCTACCTTAGGTAGCATAGATCCAGGCGCGAACTGGTCTTGTGCAATGTACTTTTCAGCCTCAGCTACTGAGAGTGTATCAAGCCATTTTTCATTAGGCTTCCTAAAGTTAACAGCTACTTTCTCCACAGCTGTTAAAATAATAAGACAATCTGCATTAACAGCTTTAGCCATTTCACAGCTTGCAAAATCTTTATCAATGACAGCACCTGCACCAGATAAATGATTGCCATGTGCTACTACAGGTATGCCCCCACCTCCTGATGCAATAACAATTTGCCCTGCATCTGCTAGTGCTTTAACTGTTTCTATTTCTACAATACGTATAGGTTTAGGAGAAGCAATCACCCTTCTATAACCTCTACCTGCATCTTCCATCACATTGTAGCCTTTTTCTACCAAAAGATCTGCTTCTTCCTTAGTCATGAATCTACCAATAGGCTTAGTAGGATGTAAGAAGGCCGGATCTTTTTCATCTACTTCTACTTGTGTAATAAGTGTAACAACTGATTTTTGTATATCTCTATTAAGTAACTCTTCTCTTAAAGCATTTTGAAGATCATAACCAATATAACCTTGACTCATAGCTACACAAACGGACATAGGAATCACCGAAGTATCTGGATTAGATTTATGCACTTCCCCCATTGCTAGATTAATCATTCCGACTTGTGGACCGTTGCCATGAGATAAAATAATCTCATGGCCCTCCTCTACTAAGTCTGCAATGGCTTTTGCTGTATGCTTAACAGCTATCATCTGCTCTGCTAAATTGTTACCTAAAGCATTTCCCCCTAGGGCAATAACGATTCTTTTTGCCATATGCATCTCTCCCTAACACAGCTTTCTATTTATACAAACGGTCTTTTCTTTCTTTTTCAAGTTTTCTAAGTACAGCTACTGGATCCCCTACTTTAGCAAGGAAAATCATTGCTGCAATAATATAAGGTTTAAAAGATGCTTCTTTATAAAGTTCATCACGATAACGATCAAATACACTTGCAGCCACTTCTCCCTCTTTGCAACTTACACCTGAGATATCAGCTGGTAAGCAATGCATATAAAGTGCTTTGCCATTCTTTGTAGTTGCCATAAGCTCTTCTGTACATTCCCAATCCTTATGCTGTGCATTTTGCATAAGGAGCTCTTGCTCAAGCTTATGAATGCCTTCCATATCACCTTTACCATATAAGTCTGTACGTACTTCCATAGCCTGGTAAGGTGCCCAGCTCTTTGGATAAACAATATCTGCATCTTTAAAAGCTTCTGCCATAGAATGAGTCTTAGTAAAAGAACCACCTGATTCTTTAGCCTGTTTTTTAGCTAACTCTTCTACGTCACTCATGATCTCATAACCCTCTGGATGAGCAAGCACTACATCCATCCCCATACGTGTCATAAGCCCTATAATACCTTGTGGCACAGATAAAGGCTTACCATAAGAAGGAGAATACGCCCATGTCATGGCAATCTTTTTACCTTTTAAGTTTTCAATGCCACCAAATTCATGAATAATATGAAGCATATCTGCCATAGCCTGTGTAGGATGATCAATATCACATTGTAGGTTTACAAGCGTTGGGCGTTGTTCTAGAACACCTTTTCTAAAGCCTTCTTCAACAGCATCAGCTACTTCATGCATATAGGCATTACCCTTACCAATATACATATCATCACGAATACCTATAACGTCTGCCATAAAAGAAATCATATTGGCTGTTTCACGTACTGTTTCACCATGTGCAATCTGAGATTTACCTTCATCTAAATCCTGTACTTCAAGCCCTAATAGGTTACAAGCAGAGGCAAAACTAAAACGTGTACGTGTTGAATTATCTCTAAATAATGAAATACCTAGCCCGCTATCAAACAGGCGTGTAGAGATATTTTGACTTCTTAAATAGCGTAAGCTATCTGCTACTGTAAAAACAGCTTCTAATTCTTCAAAGCTTTTTTCCCAAGTTAAAAAGAAATCATTTTGATACATATTTCTAAAATGTAACTGTTCTAATTTTTTAAGTGCAGCTTCAAATGTATTCATGTTTTTCTCTCCTTTTTATTTAAAGATTTTGACAGTAAAGTGTTGGCATCATCGCATAGACTGCTGCACATTTTACAAGGTCAGCTTTCCATGTTTTTTCATTTGGTGCATGAGCTTCACATTCTTTTCCTGGACCAAATCCAATACAAGGAATACCGAAGCGTCCCATTATAGAAACACCATTTGTAGAGAATGTCCATTTATCTACTAAAGGCTCTCCATACATACCTTTATAAGAAGCTACTGCTGCCTGCGCCGCTGGGTGCTCCTCGGGAAGTACCCAGGCAGGGAAATAGCAATCTGTTGCATAAATAAGATCTGTCCAACTTGGCCTGTCATATTTATACATAGTAACTTCTGCTTGATACTTTTGAACGGAAGGAAGCTTACGAATCTCCTCTAGTGCCATTTCATAAGTTTCTCCTGCTGTTAGCCTTCTATCTATAGAAATAGCGCTCATATCTGCTACTGCACAACGTGATGGGGAATTATAAAAAGATTGAGAAACGGTTAAGGTACCTTTACCTAAGAATGGGTCTACATGTAACTTATCATTCAGTGCTCTTACTTCATTAATAATTTCTGCCATTTTATAAATAGCATTATCTCCTCTTTCTGGTGCGGAACCGTGACAAGAAATACCTTTTACTTCTACACGAATTTCCATACGACCTCTTTGGCCTCTATAGATATTGCCATCAGTAGGCTCTGTAATTACTACAAATTCGGGTTTAATCTGACTTTCTTTAATAATGTACTGCCAACATAGTCCATCACAGTCTTCCTCTTGTACTGTTCCTGTTACAAGTATGCGGTATTGCTCTGGGATAAGTCCTAAATCTTTCATAATTTTTGCACCATAAACGGCTGAGACAATACCACCTAATTGGTCAGATGCACCACGACCTCCAATTTCTTCTTCTGTTTCATATCCTTCATAAGGATCGAAAGTCCAGTTACTTATTTCTCCAATACCAACAGTGTCAACATGTGCATCATAAGCAATTAACTTCTCACCTTTTCCCATATAACCCAGTACATTACCCATAGGGTCAATATCTACCCTATCAAATCCCAGTTCTGTCATTTCCTTTGCAATACGCTTTATAACGCCTTCTTCTGTACAACTTTCTCCTGGAATAGCAATCAAATCTCTTAAAAATTTTGTCATAGCACCTTCATAATTTTTTGCAGCTTCCTTTATTTCCATAAAACCCATCTTTATTTCCCCCTTAAAATGATAATTTCATTTTATGATTCCAAACAACATCTCTATAATGCTCAGGGTCTGTATCCCCCTCTGTTGAAAACATTAAGATAACAGAATGTTGATCTAAATTAAGTGCTTGTTTAAGTGATTTCATCTCTTCCATTTCCATAATGCTTGCTAGAAGTCCCATGCTCACTGCACCTGATTCACCTGATATAACTCTTGTATCATCTTTTAAAGGAGCGCCTAACATACACATACCTTTTGCAGCTACCCAATCAGGGCAAGATACAAAGAAACTACTGTTAGTTTTCAAAATTTCCCAGGAAATGGTATTTGGTTCTCCGCATGCAAGCCCTGCCATAATCGTTGGCATATCTCCTGTTACTATACGTATATTGCCATCTCCCGCCTTTGCAGATTTATAAAGGCAGTCTGCCTTAGAAGCTTCAACAATAACCGTTGTAATCTGTTCGTCTGGGTAAAGATTAGAGAAATAGCCTTGAACTGCTCCTGCTAATGAACCTACTCCTGCTTGCACAAAAATATGAGTAGGCTTCTTTCCGAGCTGGCTAGCTGCTTCCATGGCCATTGTGCCATAGCCTTGCATAATCCATGCTGGAATCTCCTCATAGCCTTCCCAAGCTGTATCTTGAACCATTACACCACCTGGTGTGCGATTAGCATGGGCACTTGCAAGACGTACACATTCATCATAATTAACCTCTTCAATAGTTGCTGTAGCACCTTCTTTTTGGATATTCTCAAGCCTAATTTGCTGAGTGCCTTTAGGCATATAAACTACAGCTTTTTGACCTAGTTGACGTGCAGCCCAAGCTACCCCTCTTCCGTGATTACCATCTGTTGCTGTAAAGAAAGTAACTTCTCCAAGCTGCTTCTTAAGCTCTTTTGAAGTAAAGGTTTGATAATCTAATTCACCCACATCTTTTCCAAGCTGTTTAGCAATATGTTTAGCCATCGCAAAGGAGCCCCCTAAAACTTTAAAAGCATTTAATCCAAAACGATACGATTCGTCTTTAACATAAATACCACCTAAATGGTAAAAGTCTGCAAGATGATTAAGTGCTACTAAAGGTGTTTCATGATACATTGGGAAACTCTCATGAAAATGTTTTGCTTTTTGTACCTCATCTACAGACATAACAGAAAGATGATCACAATTTGTATGTATCATCTTGTTAGCTACCCATTTAATTTGTTCCACTAAAAGATCCTCCTACTTACCATTTTTAGTTGTTTTCTTTTCCATATAATTATAAAGTGTGTATTTCGAAATACCGAAGTACTCAGATACCTTATCACCTGATTTAGTAATTAAAAAAGCTCCTGCTTCTTCTAAAAATTGTATGGCTCTTATTTTATCTTCTTTGTTCATAAGTGCTACGGGCTTTCCTATAAGCTGAGTGGCTCTTTCTATAAGATCTTCTAGTAAGTCCTCAACTTTCGTAGTAATTTTAGCTGCTGGGGCATAAAGCTGCTTCGTATCCCTAATTAACTGGCTCAGTACATTTTCAGCTAACATGAGCTTTGTTATATCATAGTTAATAGAGAAAATACCCTCCACCTGGCCTTTTTCATTCTTAATGTATATGGTACTAGATCGTAACAATCTCCCATCTTCTGTACTAATACAATAACCAATCTGGTCCTCTGCCTTATGATGTCTTAGCGTTTCAAGCACAACTTCAGAAGCACCATCTCCTACTTGCCGGTGTGTAACATGACCATTTTCAATTTGTACAATAGTATGTTCTTTATCATCAAGTGTCAAATCATGTATAGCCACTTCACACTCTAGCCCAAATTGTTTACCTAGTGCTTCTGCTAACCTGCTTATAAATTCTATAGGTATCTTATTTTGCATCAACCTTTCTCCCCATTTCAGTGAACTTCTAATAAGAGTATATGCGCACTTTTTCAGAATAGAAAAATTATCTACACTTTTTATAAAAAAATTTTAGGTACGCTAAAAAATTTTGGTATATGGTTCAGTTCTGTCTCATTCCATCATAAACATAAACAGAGACGTAAATATTTTTCTAATTTTCAAGAGAGGGGTAGAAAATGTTACTCATTGGAAATGGTTATTTAGTTTCAAGAGATGAAAAACAACCATTTTTACAAGATGGCTGTGTTGCCATAAAAAAAGATACCATTATTGCTGTAGGTCCTACAGATCAGCTTAAAACGCAGTATCCTTCTGCTACTTTTATCGATGCTAAAAAGGGGCTCATTATGCCAGGACTTATTAATACACATAATCATATTTATAGTGCTTTTGCACGAGGTGCTTCCTTAGGTGGCCCACCACCTCGTAACTTCCTAGATATTTTAGAGCACACCTGGTGGAAACTGGACCGCCACTTAACTTTAGAAGATACTAGATATAGCGCTTATTGGACTTATCTAGATTGTATTAAAAATGGTGTGACAACTATCTTTGACCATCATGCAAGCTATGGTGAAATTACAGATAGTCTATTTGCTATTTCTGATGTGGCTAATGAATTAGGCCTACGTACATGTCTTTGCTATGAAGTTTCTGACCGTGATGGACAGGATAAAATGAAACGAGCTGTTAAAGAGAATGAAGCTTTTATAAAAGCTTCTCAAAACCATCCTATGCAAAAAGGATTGATGGGGCTTCATGCCTCCTTTACACTTTCAGATGCTACCCTCGACTACTGTCGTGGCCACCTTCCAAAAGGTAGTGGTTACCACATTCATGTAGCTGAAGGTATAGATGATGTCTATGATAGCCTTAAAAAATATGGTAAACGTGTACTTCATCGTCTGTTTGACCAAGATATATTAGGTCCTCATACGATTGCCGGACATTGTATTCATATTACTCCAGATGAAATGGACCTTCTTAAAGAAACAGATACTGTAGTGGTCCATAATCCAGAAAGTAATATGGGTAATGCT
>JAHLFD010000150.1:0-9701 GCA_018883975.1 Candidatus Niameybacter stercoravium | reverse complement strand
GCAATGTTACGTCCTACTTCAAGAGCTTTTTCGCCTTCAGCGCCTATTTCAACTACAGCGATAATTTTACCACCACCATGTGTGTAAGCAGCAAATACACCGTCAGTTGTCATACGAGCAATACGACGAAGTGTTAAGTTTTCACCAATTGTAGCGATTTTTTCTGTTAAAACATCACCAACTGTTTTAGATGCATCTTCACACCATGGAAGAGCTTTTAATGCTTCTACATCATTTACTTCGTTATTAAGTACCATTTCTGCTACTTGATTTACGAAAGTAACGAATTGTTCGTTTTTAGCAACGAAGTCTGTTTCTGAGTTGATTTCAACTAAAGCAGCTGTTTTGTGATCAGCAGAAATCATTTCTTTAACAAGACCTTCAGCAGCAACGCGACCAGCTTTTTTAGCAGCTTTTGCTAAACCTTTTTCGCGTAATACTTCGATAGCTCTTTCCATATCGCCATCAACTTCATTTAATACGTTTTTGCAGTCCATCATACCTGCGCCAGTTCTTTCACGTAACTCTTTTACCATAGCAGCTGTAATAGCCATTGTACATTACCTCCAGATTAATTATTCAGCGATAACTTCTTCGCTGTTTGCTTCTGTTTCTTCTTCTGCGTTTGCTTCAAAGATTTCACCTTGATTTGTCTCTATAATTGCATCAGCCATTTTAGCTACGATTAATTTAACCGCACGAATAGCATCATCGTTACCTGGGATTACATAATCAACTTCTTCTGGATCACAGTTAGTATCAACGATAGCTACTACTGGAATTCCTAAGATGTGAGCTTCTTGAATAGCGATTTTTTCTTTTCTTGGATCAACTACGAACATAAGGTCTGGTAATTGTTTCATTTCTTTGATACCACCTAAGTTCTTTTCAAGTTTGTCCATTTCTTTGCGAAGTTCAATTACTTCTTTTTTAGGAAGTACTTCGAATGTACCGTCTTGTTCCATTTCTTCTAATTGTTTAAGTCTAGCAACACGGCTTTTGATTGTTGAGAAGTTTGTAAGCATACCACCTAACCATCTTTGGTTAACATAGTACATACCACTGCGTTCTGCTTCTGATTTGATTGATTCTTGAGCTTGTTTTTTAGTACCTACGAATAATACTTTTCCGCCTTCTTCAGCTACTTGACGAATTGCAGCATAAGCTTCATCGATTTTTTTAGCTGTTTTTTGAAGGTCGATGATGTAGATGCCATTTCTTTCTGTGAAGATGTATTCTTTCATTTTTGGGTTCCATCTTCTTGTTTGATGTCCGAAATGAACACCTGCTTCTAAAAGTTGTTTCATTGAAATTACGCTCATGTTATTTCCTCCTGGTTATACCTCCACATAGTTTTTATGCAAAAGACTTATTCAGCACCTTTTTGCACCATACTATGTGTGTGTTTTATTTTCGCATTGAATTATACCATACTCTATGTTGTAAGACAATACATTAAATTAGATTTTATGATTTTCCTGTTAAAATAGCTAGAATAATGTCATATAAGTTTACGACAGGTGTCATACAGACAGCTGTGAGATCTTTCTAACTCCATTATAGACTCTTTCATTTGAATGTATTCATCGTATGCCAAGCTTCTCTAGCTTTTATAGGATTTACCCTATATAAACCATAACTATCAACAAAAATAATACTATATGATTTAAAAATAGCTTATAGCATTATGTCAAAATACCTTTAAAGCATAACACTATAAGCTATTTAAATTTTATCTCTTATAAAATTCTATAAAGAAGTGTTTGTAACATAGGTTGAATATAAGTATCTACCAAACTCACTATCCCTATACTGATACATGCAAAACCTAGTACATTTAAATAAGGTTTTAAATAATGCTCTTTTCCCTTTTGCTGATATCTTAAACTATGCTCTCCAATATACATTCCCATGAAAACGATAATAAGTCCCTGCAGCCCGAAAAGAAGTAAGTTTACCCAAAATCCTTTCATTCCATATAGCAAAAAGAAGCTTGTTACAGAAAAGCCATAACTAAATGAAATACCTAGGAATATCAATAGACTAATAATAAACGTAAGCTTTGACAATCCCCCTAGCCACATACCTAGAAGCTGTATAAGATGTATCCCTATAGATTCCTTTAATAGAGCCCACTCATCTCCTTTATGAGATAAAGGCGTCATAGTTATTTGATTTAGTACAAAAAACAGTTCTGTCTGATCCTTTAATGAAATACTATATAAACTTCCAGCTAAAAGACCAATTAAAAACAGCACAAGCCAGAAAAGGGTTTCCCCTATAACACCTCTTAAAAATAGATGATAATACTTTTTCAAACACTCCCCCTCTTTCTCTAGGTTTGTCCTATTATTAAGGTATGAAGTGTTCAAATAGATTAGAACGCCTTTCTTAAAAATTCTTTAACAGCTAATAATCCTACTATGGTTTTACTATCTTTAATCTCTCCTGTAAAAATCATCTTAATCGCTTCTTCAAGCGGATAGGTTACAAGTTCAATATATTCATCTTCATCTAAGTTTTGTTTGCTCTTCACAAGCTCGGTTGCTATATAAAGATGGAGCTTTTCATCACTAAATCCTACCGCTGTATACATGGCACATATTTTTTCTATAGATTCTGCTCTATAGCCAATTTCTTCCTCTAGCTCTCTTTTCGCACATGTTAAAGGGTCTTCCCCCTTTTCAAGCTTACCTGCTGGTATTTCTAAGACATCTCCATTTTCTGCATTTCTATATTGCTTAACTAAAATGACTTCTAGGTCTTTTGTAAGTGGTACAATAGCACAAGCCCCATTATGCATGACCAAATCCCATTTTGCTCTATTTCCATCTTCGAATTCAATTTCATCTTGTACCACTGTAAATATTTTACCTTTGTAAATTTCTTCTCTCCCTATACGCTTTGCGCTCATCTAATCCCCTCCTCTTTATTTTTTCTGACTCATCTTTTCTGCTTTTTCATAACATGCAGTCATACCACTAATGACACTGTGTCTAAAACCTGTCTCCTCTAATTTAGCTACAGCTTCTATGGTAGTTCCTCCTGGAGAAGTAACAGCATCTTTAAGTGCACCTGGATGCTCTTTAGTTTCTATAACCATTTCACAAGCCCCTTTAATAGAACGTGCTGCCATTTCATATGCCATTGATCTTGGAATACCGAATTTAACTGCTGCATCTGCCATCGCTTCAATAAAAAGATAACCGTAGGCTGGAGATGAGCCTGATAAGGCTACGATAGCATTCATCTGATGTTCTTCTACCTTAAAAGACTTGCCAAAGGCTCCAAAGCGCTCCTCAATAACCTCTGCTTCATTTCCTTTTATCAGTTGTCCGTCATAGCATAAAGCTGTAACACCTTCTCCTACTAAAGCTGGTGTATTTGGCATGGTACGTACAACTTTCTTATGTCCATTCAAAAGATTTTCCACTTCTTCAATACTAAATCCTGGTGCCACTGTAATAATAACATGCTCTGGTGTTAATAAATCTTTAATTTGCTCACATACACCTTTATAGTATTGAGGTTTAATCGTTAAAACAATATATGTAGACTGTTCCACTAAAGTTTTAATATCTTCACACTTGCAAATATTATTTTCTATAAACTTTTCATATTGTCTACTGTCTACATCATAAACACAGATAGTCTCTTCAAATTTTCTAGCAATAGCATTAATCATTGCACTCCCCATATTTCCTGCACCAATAAATCCAAAATTGTTCATCTTTATTCCTCATTTCTTAAGTTTTATTTAAAATATTCAAACTATTATGGTATAATCATAATGTAATATTTTGTAAGCTCATACTCTCTTTATTATAACATTGTATGGTTTAAAAGAAAGGAGTGATTTTATGTGGTTGCTATGGTTAGTTATAGGCATTGCTTTTGCTATTGCCGAAATAGCCTACAGTGGATTCTTTCTTATGTGGTTCTGCGTAGGTGCTTTTGCAAGTCTTATTACCTCTTTATTTACTTCTAGTATCCCTATTCAATTAGCTGTCTTCCTTATTGTGTCCTTTATCCTACTTATTACTTTAACCAAGCGTTTTACAACTCAATTTTCACATAAAAATCCTATTCCCACCAGCATTGATGCACTCATAGGTAAAAAGGGAATTGTTCTAGAATCTATCGCCTCTTCTACATGTGGAGTAGGCCAAGTGAAACTAGATGGTGAAATTTGGAGTGCTATTACCTTAGATAACGCTTCTATTGAAAAAGGTGCTACTGTTATTATTCAAGAAATTAGAGGTGTCAGACTTGTTGTTACCCAAGAAAAAAATGAAGCTTATCTATCTAAGGAGATCTAATCATGTTGATTATTATTGGTATGATTATTTTAATCATTTTTATTCTATTAATTGCCTTAAATTCTATTAAGATTATTAAACATAAAAGGTGTAGAGCTCAAAGAGCTTCTACACCTTTTTAAATAGATTTTCTTTAATAAAACTTATACCCTTACTTCACCAGCTCTACCTAATACTTCAGCATTGGCATCTAAAATAGGTTGAATCACTTCACCGATAAAGTCATCTACCTGCATACTTGCACATCCAATAAAGAGTTCTGGTTTTAGAATACTACGTAATTCTTCTTCTGTCATTTTAAATGTACCGTCTGCAAGAATACGTTCAATAAGGTCATTTGGCTTACCATTTTGTTTCACTTCATAAGCTGCTTCCATAGAAAGTACGCGGATTTTCTCATGAAGTTCTTGCCTATCACCACCGCGTTTAACACCTTCCATTAAGATTACTTCTGTAGCCATGAATGGTAGTTCGTTTTGAATATGCGTAGCAATAACTTTCGGATAAACAACAAGCCCATCTGTAATATTTAAATAAGTTTCAAGAATAGCATCTGTTGCTAAAAATGCTTCTGAAACAGATAAACGTTTATTGGCACTATCATCAAGTGTTCTTTCAAACCATTGTGTTGAGGAAGTCATAGCTGGATTAAGTGCATCACAAATTACAAAACGTGATAAAGCACTTATACGCTCACTGCGCATTGGGTTACGTTTATAGGCCATAGCAGATGATCCAATTTGATTTTTTTCAAATGGTTCTTCAATTTCTTTTAAGTGTTGTAATAAACGAATGTCATTACTGAATTTGTAAGCAGACTGTGCCACTTGACTTAAAGCATTTAAAATTTGAGCATCTACTTTTCTTGAATAAGTTTGTCCTGTTACAGGGAATACATCTTCATAACCTAATTTTTCAGCAATACGTTTATCTAAAGCTTTAACTTTTTCAAAGTCCCCATCAAATAAAGTTAAGAAAGTTGCTTGTGTACCTGTTGTACCTTTTGCCCCTCTTAATCTCTTATGTGCAAGTAAATGATCAATTTCTTGTAAATCAAGCCATAACTCTTGTAACCATAGTGTTGCTCTTTTTCCTACTGTTGTAAGCTGAGCTGCTTGGAAATGTGTAAAACCAAGTGTTGGCATCCCTTTATATTTTAATGCAAATTCAGTAAGCTTTTGCATAACATTAAGCACTTTAACACGAATAACTTCTAATGCTTCGTACATAATAATAAGGTCTGTATTGTCCCCTACATAACAACTTGTAGCCCCTAAATGAATAATTGGCATGGCTTTTTCTGCTTGTTCACCATAAGCATGTACATGTGCCATAACATCATGTCTTACTTTTTTCTCCCAAGCATCTGCTACATCATAATTAACGTCTTGTTCATATTTTTTCATTTCTTCTATTTGTTCATCTGTAATAGCAAGACCTAATTCTTGTTCTGTTTCTGCTAATGTAATCCATAGCTTACGCCATGTTCTAAACTTTTTATCATCTGAAAATAAATAAAGCATCTCACGGCTTGCGTATCTGCCTGCTAATGGACTTGAGTAAGTATCTTTCATGCACTTCTTCCTTTCTTCTGCTACCCGTCAATTTATAGTTCTCTTTTATTATAAGAAATTTTTTTATTAAACTCAACCATCATCGAACATTTTTATATTTTTTTATTATTTTGTTCATGCTTCTGTCCAAAAATAAAGACATAGAGAGAAAACTCTATGCCTGTAATTTACTTACGAAATCTTTTATTCTTAAAAGCCCTTTCTGAATAAGTTCTTCACTCATTGCATAGGAAAGTCTTATACAATCAGGTGCTCCAAAATCCTGACAAGGTACAATGGCTACTTTTTCTGTTTCTAAAAGATATTTTGCAAAATCTGCAGCATTCGTAATGATTTGATCATCATGTTTCATGCCATATAAACCAGAAACATTAATAAAACAATAGAAAGCACCTTGTGGTTTAATCACTTCAAACCCTTCAACCTCACTTAGCCCCTTATACATAGCTTCTCTTCTCTCTCTGAATACTTCTACCATATCTTTAGCAAAAGTTTTACTAAGATCTAGAGCAGCCTCTGCAGCTTTTTGAGCAATAGAGTTTGGATTAGAAGTAGCATGAGACTGAATATTCCCCGCTGCTTTTGCAACCTCTAAAGGAGCAGCAATATAGCCTATGCGCCATCCTGTCATAGCATGACTTTTAGAAAGTCCATTAATAGTAATTGTATGATTATAAATCTCTTCAGACAAAGAAGCAATACATGTATGTTCAGCCTCCTCATATACAAGGTATTCATAAATCTCATCAGATACAATCCATAAATCATATTTAACAGCTACTTCAGCTAAAGCCTTAAGCTCTTCTCGTGTATATACAACGCCTGTAGGATTAGAAGGCGAATTGATTACAATAGCTTTTGTATGAGGGCCAATAGCTCCCTCTAGATCTGAAGGTTGTAATTTATACGCATTCTCCTTAGATGTATAAAGAATTTTAGGAATACCATAAGCCATTTTAATCATTTCAGGATAGCTTAACCAAAAAGGTGCAGGTACAATGACTTCATCTCCTGGATTTAATAGCGCCATAAAGGTATTTACTAAAGAGTGCTTAGCACCATTATTCACTACAATTTGTTCAGGTGTATAGGTTACATTATTCTCTTTTTGCAACTTGTTTGCAATAGCCTTTCTTAAACTTAAAATACCCGATGCTGGAGTATACTTTGTAAAGCCTTCCTCTATAGCTTTAATAGCTGCCTGTTTAATATAATCAGGTGTATCAAAATCTGGCTCTCCCGCTCCAAATCCTACAACATCTATGCCTTCTGCTTTCATAGCATTTGCTTTAGCTGTAATGGCTAAAGTTGAAGACGGTGCTATACTACTTGCTAATCTAGATATCATATCTTCACCACCTAAGTTTATTTTGAATTTTTATGAATATTATAATTTATTTATCAGACTTTTGCAAGAAATACAATTCTGAAATTCATAACGTTTTTTAATATTATTTTATGCAACTATCTTTATTTTTGTTCTATTTTACAAGTTTAATACCTTTTTTTCTGCTTAATCTTATTTATATTTCTATATCTTACTTCATTTTTAACTTGTTTTAGATTTATTTTATGAATTTTCACTTAACGGCACTCTCAAATTTATACAAAAAAAGAAGTAGTATAAAAATTATACTACTTCCTTAATCTATTTAGCATATTCAGTTGCTCTAGTTTCTCTGATAATACTTACTTTAATTTGACCAGGATATTCTAAATCCTTCTCAATTTGTTTAGTCACTTCACGTGCTAATAAAATAAGCCCTTCATCATCTACTTCCTCTGGTACAACCATAATACGTACTTCACGTCCAGCTTGGATCGCAAAAGATTTTTCTACACCTTTGAAAGATGTAGCAATCTCTTCTAATTTTTGTAAACGTTTAATATAAGTTTCAAGTGTTTCACGTCTTGCACCTGGACGAGCTGCTGAAATGGTATCTGCAGCTTGAACAATAACAGCAATAGCTGTTTCTTGATCTACATCACCATGATGTGATTCTACTGCATTTACTACAACTGCATTTTCACCATATTTACGGCAAAGATTTGCACCAATGCTTACGTGGGAACCTTCTACTTCATAATCTACAGATTTACCGATATCATGTAATAATCCGGCACGTTTTGCAAGGCGAATATCAAGCCCAAGCTCACCTGCAATAAGACCTGCTAAGTTTGAAACCTCAATAGAATGTCTTAATACATTTTGGCCATAGCTTGTTCTAAATTTCATCTTACCAAGAAGTCTAATGAGTTCTGGATGAATACCATGTACACCTGTTTCAAAAGTTGCAGCCTCTCCTTCTTCACGAATAAGGACTTCAACTTCCTTGCGCGCTTTTTCAACCATTTCCTCAATACGCGCAGGGTGTATACGGCCATCTACGATTAGTTTCTCAAGTGCAATTCTTGCAATTTCACGACGGATAGGATCAAATCCTGATAAGATAACAGCTTCTGGTGTATCATCAATAATTAAGTCAATACCAGTAAGTGTTTCAAGCGTACGGATATTGCGTCCTTCACGCCCGATAATGCGCCCTTTCATCTCATCATTTGGTAATGGTACAACAGATACTGTTGTATCTACCACGTGGTCTGCGGCACATTTTTGAATAGCATTTGTAAGCACTTCTTTTGCTTTTTTATCTGCTTCAAGTTTAGCTTTGGCTTCAATTTCTTTAATAAGTAGCGCTGATTCATGTTTAACTTCATCTTCAATAGTCTTTAATAGATATTGTTTAGCAGCTTCTGAAGTTAAACCTGAAATGCGTTCTAACTCTTCGAGTTGTTTTCTCT
The DNA here is from genome assembly GCA_018883975.1 of Candidatus Niameybacter stercoravium. Taxonomy (GTDB): domain Bacteria; phylum Bacillota; class Clostridia; order Lachnospirales; family Cellulosilyticaceae; genus Zhenhengia; species Zhenhengia stercoravium. The sequence continues at coordinate 1,006 of JAHLFD010000150.1, read as the reverse complement.
CTACCTCTTCAATTTGGAGCTTTGTTTTTTCAATCTTATCAAGTCTTGTTTGAAGTTGTTCTTCTTTTTGCTCGAATTGATTAGATTTCTTGTCAAGTACTTCTTCTTTTTGTAGTAAGCGTCTTTCAAGCTGATGAAGTTCACCTCTACGTTCTTTAACTTCTTTGTCTAATTCGTTTTTAACTTTAATATTTTCTTCTTTTGCTTCTAAAAGCATTTCTCTCTTTTTAGCTTCCCCAGTCTTTATAGCATCATCTATTACTTTTCGCGCTTTTTCTTCTGCTGAACCAATTTGAGCCTCTGCTATACGCTTTCTATAAAGAATGCCTGCTGCAAAGCATAATATTCCAACTACAATTATTATTACTACCGCCACAACTATACCGATTATGGCACTACTACTCATGCTGATATTACCACCTCCCTATTTTTGTGCTAAAAACGTGCAAATAACAACATAATTGTATAACTTTTTAAAAACACTGTCAAGCATACGCCTTAGGCGTCAAAGCCTTCATTTCTCTTTCTTAGGCATTTTTCCACTTGGCTATATTGAAAGCCTCTTGTTAAAAGACGATTAATGATTTTTTGCTTTTGTTTGATATCCCATGTAGGGTTATATCTAAATTTATCTAAGAAATACTCTATATTAGCTTCTTCTCGTTCTTCAGTCTCTTCACAGTAGTCTTTTACTTGATCCACTACAATGCCTTTTCTATAAAGTTCTGCTTTAATTTGTCTTAAACTTTTATGACTATATTGACTTTTAGATTCTATATATCTTTTAGCAAGTGCATCATCGTCAATATACTGATATTTCTTTAAGAACTGCATAACTTCCTCTACAATATATTCACTATACTCTGCCTGAATAAGTTTTTCACGCATTTGTTTCTCACTCTTGCTTCCTCTACTAATCATATCTAATGCCTTAAATTTAGCCTTATCTAACTGGAGTGCTGCCATAAGCTTCTCATAGGCTGGCTGGTCCAATACCATGCCTGCA
>JAHLFD010000149.1:0-2789 GCA_018883975.1 Candidatus Niameybacter stercoravium | reverse complement strand
GGTGAGGTGATAATATCTAAATCACCTTCAAGTGTATGAATGCAAATAGGGGTGTTTTCTTTAAATATATTGGTTGAAATAACAAAGCCTACAGGTAAAGCTTTACTGCTGTAAGACTTCATATAATGAGTATCCAGACTAAATTCATCTGCATAAATAATATCAAAACTATTGAAATAATCTCTTGTAATATTATGAAAATAAGTATCTATATTGATAGCATTATATCGCTTATAAAAAGCATGACTGCTAATAAATCCCCCAGCTTTGTCAGCGTGACCGCCTCCTGAACCGATGCCATCAGAAATATATTCGGCAAATTCATTAGCTTTAACTTCTTTGGTACAACTACGAAGAGAATATTTAATACCTTCATCATTTTTGAAATAGACAATGCAAGTATCAATGCTATCTACTTGAATGGCTAGATCACTTATGAAACCTAGTATGTTAGGGTCACAAGGGCGTGCTTCAAGTACAGCAAATTTATCTGCTGTATTGAGAGAACAGTGAATAAAAGCAATGCCAGCTGTTTCTAAATCATGCAAAGAAAGATTAGAGCTTTTAAGCTTGTGTATAAGATCTACATCATAGTTAAGTGTTTGGGCCATATCTCGGTCAAGTGAATGACGTGCTTCAGATAAGAAATTAGTATCTGTAAGTAGGCCGTAATATAAAGCGGTACGTACTTTTAAGTAAGAATCTAGATTAAAGCCATAACAATTAAGGAGGTGCCAGATAAGCGTAGAGCAGCTACCTAGGTGAGGCCGGATATCTTGAAGTTTATGATTCTCTTCCTTAGAAATATGATGGTCAATAATACAGACTTCTTTGGCATCAAAATGAGTTAAATTACCATTGTAGTAGTGACAGTCAACTGTAATAAGAAAATCTATTTCTGGCATTTTTGTAACATATTCAAGTGGTATAGAAAGCTTTTCAACGAGCATTTTTAAATTAGGTTTACTGATTATAAAAGGACCGCTATAAATAATACGGACGTTCTTTTGATGGAAGTCTAAAAAAGTATAAAGTGCATAAGCTGAAGCGATAGTGTCCGCATCAGGGTTGTCGTGACATTGAATAACGATATGATCATATTTAAGTATTTCATCTAAAATCACTATTTACCCCCCTCCTATCTTAATATTATAACAATTTTTTAAATTGAAATACAAGTTGCAAGTATTGTTAATATATTTATATGGAGAAATCTTATTGGTGCCACCATTTTTATGCTATTGATTAAAAGTATATAATTCACTACAATAAGATTAGTAGCGTATGGAGAACCTACAAAGGAGGCTAAGCGTGAAGTATTTATTCATATATTTAGTAGTTATTAACTTTATTGGACTTATAATCATGTTTATAGATAAAAAACGTGCAATAAAGAAGAAATACCGTATTCCGGAAAAAACTTTGTTTCTTGTAGCCTTGATAGGTGGTAGTCTAGGGACTACACTAGGGATGGAGATGTTTAGACATAAGACAAAACATTGGTATTTTAAATGGGGAATGCCTTTGTTACTCATTATACAACTGATTTTGGCGTGGCTCATGGTGAGATAGAATAGTTAAATGAAGGAGCACACTTATGCATTTGAGAGATTTTATGAAAATGAAAAACTGGGCAGTTATAGGTGATGTAGATAACCCGCTTAAATATGCATACCAAATACGTAATGAATTAAAAGAAAAAGGATATAAAACTTATGGAGTGCATCCACAGGGGACAGGATTTACCTATAAAAGTCTTAAAGATATACCAGGAATTATTGATATAGTAGATTTATGCATTAATCCGCGTGATGGACTTAGTTATGCTAGGGAGATTGTAGAAATGGGAATAAAATATGTACTGATTCAACCAGGTGCGCAGAGTGAGGAGGTACTTGCACTGCTTAGAACAAATAGAGTAGAAGTACTAGAAGGCTGTGCATTAGTTGGGCTTAGATTATATTAGATAGGAGGGGGAGTATGTTTCAATTTTATATGCCTACTAAAGTTATTGTAGGAAGAGAATGTGTAGTAAAAGAGGGACACCTTTTAAAGGCGATAGGAAAAAAGGCCCTTATCGTAACAGGTAGATATTCCGCTAAGAAGAATGGATCTTTAAAGGATGTAGTTAAGGCATTAGAGGAGCAGAATATTGCTTACTGCGTATTTGATGAAGTTGAAGAAAATCCATCTTTAGAGACAGTAGAGAAGGCAAAAAATTTTGGAGTAGCAGAAGGTGTAGACTTTGTTATTGGTATAGGAGGAGGTTCTCCTATAGATGCTTCAAAGGCCATTGCAGTAATGCTTAAGCATCCAGAGCTTACTGGAAGTACACTGATAGGAGCTAGCCTTAGTAGTGTGCCTGTTATTGCTGTTCCGACTACTGCTGGTACAGGTACAGAGGTTACACAATATGCTATTGTAACAGACCATCAAGCAAAAACTAAGAAGAATATAGGCCATACTGTATTCCCTCAAATTGCCTTTGTAGATGCATACTATATGAAAGATATGCCTAAGACGATTACTATTCATACTGCAGTAGATGCTATGAGCCATTTAGTAGAAAGCTACTTAAATGTTAAGAGTAATGCAGTGAGTGAGGCTTTAGTTGTAGAAGGTCTTAAGGAGTGGGGAAAATGTATCCCACAACTTCTAGCTGGAGAGTTTACCTTAGAGGGCAGAGAATGTCTTATGATGGCCTCTATGCTAGCAGGGATGGCTATCGCTCAGACAGGCACAAGCTTGCCACATGGTATGGGTTATGCGCTTACTTATCATAAGGGCCT
>JAHLFD010000148.1:0-8017 GCA_018883975.1 Candidatus Niameybacter stercoravium | reverse complement strand
ATATATTCTACCTTCTAAAACAGGATTTAGGATAGGAACTAACCGTGGTACTTTTGAGGGCCAATTAGTGATTAACGCAGCAGGTGTATATGCAGATGAGATTAATAACAGTATTAGTCAGAAAAAATATCATATTACAGCTCGTAAAGGAGAGTACTTGTTATTAGATAAAAAAGAGGTTTCTAAAACGACACTTTTCCAATTGCCTACCCATTTAGGAAAGGGAGTATTAGTAACACCTACCTGTCACGGAAATATTATTTTAGGGCCAACAGCATTAGATATTGACAATAAGACAAATGTAGAAACGACAAGAGAGCAGCTAGACGCTATTATGGAAAAGGTGAGCTTAACAATTGATACAAGACAGTTATCTGGTGTGATCACTTCATTTTCAGGATTAAGAGCACATGAAGCCCAGAATGATTTTGTTATTGGAGAAGCAGAGGATGTACCAGGATTTATTAATGTGTTAGGTATTGAGTCACCTGGACTTACAAGTGCACCTGCTATTGGTAAATATGTAGCTCAAATAGTAGAGGGAAAATTAAAGCCTAGTATCAATTTAAATTTCAATCCTATAAGGGAAGGCATCCGATCATTTAAAGAAGCTTCAGAAGAGGAAAGAAAAAAGCTAGTAGATCAAGATAAGAAGTATGGGCATATTGTTTGTAGATGTGAGACCATTACAGAAGCTGAAATACTACAAGCTATTAGAGGACCTTTAGGTGCTAAAACAGTAGATGGTGTAAAACGTAGAACTCGTGCTGGTATGGGAAGATGCCAGGGGGGATTTTGTATGAATAGAATCGTAGAGCTTTTAGCAGAAGAACTTCATATAGAGCTAGAGGAAGTTAGAAAAAATACTGCAGGATCAGAGCTCTTAGTAGCTGATTTAAAAGAAGGTTTGGAGGAATAAATATGTATGATTTAATTATTATCGGTGGGGGACCAGCAGGGCTTGCAGCTGCAGTGGCTGCAAAAGAAGAAGGTATAGATCGTATTTTAATACTAGAAAGAGATGTAATCTTAGGAGGTATTTTAAATCAGTGTATTCATAATGGGTTTGGCCTACATATCTTTAAAGAGGAGTTAACAGGACCTGAGTATGCAGCAAGGTTTATTAAGCAAGTTCAAGAATATGGAATTACTTATAAACTAGGAACAATGGTATTAGAGATTAAAGATAAAGTTGTAATAGCTGTAAGTGAGGAAGATGGTATGCAAGTCTATAAAGCAAAAGCTATCATTTTGGCAATGGGATGTAGGGAAAGACCAAGAGGCGCTATTAATATACCTGGAAGCCGTGTGGCTGGTATATATTCAGCTGGTACAGCACAAAAGTTTGTAAATATTCAGGGTAAAATGCCAGGAAAAGATGTTGTTATTGTAGGGTCTGGTGATATTGGGTTGATTATGGCAAGACGTATGATATTTGAAGGGGCAAAAGTAAGGGGAGTCATTGAACTTATGCCTTATTCAGGAGGATTAAAGAGAAATATTGTACAATGCTTAAATGATTATAATATTCCACTTAAGCTGTCTCATACAGTAACAAGAATTGAAGGAAAAAATCGTGTAACAGGTGTTTATGTGGCGCAAGTAGATGAAAAGCTAAGACCTATTTTAGAGACAGAGGAATATATTCCATGTGATACAGTTTTATTTTCAGTAGGTTTATTGCCTGAAAATGAACTTTCAAGAGATATGGGCATTTACCTAGGGATTACAGGAGGGCCTATTGTAGATGAAGGCATGCAGACTAGTGAGGAAGGTATTTTTGCTTGTGGTAATGTTGTACATGTACATGATCTAGTAGACTTTGTAACAGAAGAAAGTAGGCAGGCAGGGCAATGTGCAGCATACTATATTAAAGGTTTAAAAGTAAATACTCAAGATTTTATTAAGATAGAGGCAGGAAAAGGTATTCGCTATACAGTACCGAGTATAATTCATACAGATACTAAGGAGAATGTTACAGTTAAGTATAGAGTAGATAATGTTTATAAAAATTGTAAGGTAGTTATTTATAGTGGGCAGGAGCAGGTCATGAGTAAAAAATACAGAATTATGGTTCCAGGAGAAATGGAAAAATTAATTATTAAGCCTGAGTATTTTAACCAAGATATTCGTATAAAGATAGAGGAGGAAATAGGTTGATGGAAATGATTTGTATTAACTGTCCTATGGGGTGTATGATGACAGTAGAACAAAAGGATGGTGAGATAAATGTTAAAGGTAATGGATGTAAAAGAGGTATTCAATATGCTATTGAGGAATGTACAGCACCTACACGTATGTTGACTTCTTCCGTATATGTCACAGGAGGAAGCTTTCCAGTAGTACCTGTTAAAACTGAGAGGGCAGTACCAAAGGAAAAGTTATTTGAAATTCTTCAAATACTTAAGCCTATTACTTGTACTGCACCTATAGAAATAGGCGAGATTATTGTAGAAAATGTATTAGGTCTAGGGCTCAATATTATTGCAACAAAATCCATTTCAAATAAATAGGAGGATATGCCATGATTTATTTTGCACATAGAGGAGATAGTAGTAATTATCCGGAAAATACAATGCTAGCTTTTAAGAAAGCTATAGAATTAGAGGTAAAGGGAATTGAGTTAGATGTACACAAGTCAAAGGACAATGAGTTAGTTGTTATTCATGACGAAGATATACAAAGAACATTTTTGGGAAAGGGACTTGTTAAAGACTATACTTTAAAAGAGCTTAAACAGTTTTCTTGTAGGAAAGATGTATTTAGAGACCATCCTGATTGCAAAATACCTACATTAAAAGAAGTCTTAAAACTTATTAAGCCCTATGAACTGACTTTAAATATAGAACTGAAAACAGACCACATTCATTATGCAGGAATAGAAGAAGATGTACTTAGGATGTTAGAAGATTATAATTTAAAATCTAGAGTTATTATCTCAAGCTTTTATCACCAATCTCTTGCTAGAGTAAAAGAAATTGATAGTACTATGCGAACAGGGATTTTGTTCCATCATCCAATAGAAAATGTAGTAGAGTATGCTAAAAATTTAGGGGCTTGGTCATTACATCCATATTTACCATTAGTAAATGAAAAGTTCATAGAGAATGCTCACCATGGAGACCTTAAAGTAAATATTTATACTGTGAATAATCCAGAGCATATTAGAAGATGTGCTTTAGAAAAAGTAGATGGTATTTTTACAGATTATCCAGGACTATGTAAAGAGATACTAAGCTAAGCATTTAAGAGAGGTTTAAACTAGGGGGGGAGTAGATGGAGACATTAGATTATTTAAGAGAGATAAATATAGTAAGTATTATAGTAAGATTAACTCTAGCTACTCTATGTGGGGGAATTATAGGGATAGAAAGAGGAAGAAAAAGAAGACCTGCAGGGTTTCGAACACATATTCTGGTTTGTATCGGTGCGACGGTAACAATGATTACAAATCAATATGTCGTAGATGTTATGGGGGTAATAACAGATCCAACTAGGTTAGGGGCACAGGTTATTAGTGGAATAGGCTTTCTAGGTGCAGGAACAATTTTGGTTACAGGCAAACAGCAGGTTAAAGGCTTAACGACAGCGGCAGGATTATGGTCTTTAGCTTGTATAGGATTAGCTATTGGCATAGGTTTTTATGAAGTCGCTATATTAGGATGCCTTTTTATATTTGGAGGAATGAGCATCTTACATAAACTAGATCATTATTTGATGACTAAGGCAAAAGTTATAGAATTTTATATTGAATTAAATAGTATAGAAGGCATGACACATCTTATACAACTTATTAAAGAAAATGAAATGAAAGTAAGCTGTTTAGAGGTTATTAAAGATAAAGATATGATAGAGACTAAAATAGGTATTTTAATAACAGTCAAGCAAAAAGTAAGAGGTAGTCACGAAGAAGTCATTGCTATTCTAACTTCTGTAGAAGAAGTAATGTATGTGGAGGAGGTTTGATTAATAAACTTATATAGTAAAAATTTCGTAAAACTTGTGTTTCGCGAATAGTTTATTATATAAGCAAACCGCTCTTCTTATACCTAAAACCCACCTATAACGCATCCTTCCCTGCTATTGAATAATTTGTTTTATAGGTGGGTTCTTATGTTATTTATTTAATAGAATTTCTTCTAGCTCATTTAGTCCTAAAATAACATCTATTTTATTTATTTGCTTATAAGCCAAATACAAATCTTTGTCTCTGCATAACAATATAGCATCAATACCTAGCTTTATAGCACCTTCACAATTGATGATATTGTCATCTATAAAAATTGCTTCATGTGGTTGTACTCCTAATTCCTGTAGGGCTTTTTGATACATTAAGCGATTGGGTTTTGAAACACCTAACTGTGTAGATATAACAAAAGATGAAAAATAATCTCTCAAATGAGCATCTATGTATATGTTCTCCAATGACGGCCATGCATCTGATACAATTGCTAATCTATAGTGCTCATGAAGTTTTGGAATAATCATTTTTGCATCTTCAAAAAATGTATATTTATTAGTATTATAAACATAATTTTCTACCAAGGCTTCTATTTTATCAGTACTTATATGTAGCTCTTTTAGCTGATGAAATAAAATATTATAGTATTCTAAGAAATGCATATATTCTTCTTCTCTATTTACAATTAATGATTGACTATCTATATATTGTTGTGCTTTAGAAAATGCTGTTCGAATTTGTACATCTGATAATTGATTCCACTCATCTTGGTTTACAAAGTGGAAGAAGTTTAGGTGTAATAAACCAGTGCCCCGTAGTTGGGCTATTCAAAACTCTTCCTGAATCAAATAATATTGCTTTCTTATTCTTAATTATCATATTATCCACTTGCTACTCCCCTTTTCTATCAAACAACCTTTTATTGATTAATGTAAAATTCTTCTGGATCACCCAACTGTTCATGTCTTCTAAGTGCATTGATTTCATGCATCCCTTTTTGAACACTTAAATTAATAAAAGCCATTACATCTTTATAAGGATAAACTTCAAATTTCTCCTTAGCTATTTAATAACCAATCCATTGCGTCTAATAGGTTTTTAGCAATATACATAGGTTCAAAGTCAATCCATTTGTGGCGATATTTTCCTAAAGCTTCTTCTCCTGCCCCTGTTTTAACCAAGATAGCCTGCATACCAGCTTGAGAGGCTGCTAACATATCACTCCATCTATCTCCTATTACGATGCAGTTTTTTCTATCTAAATGGTATCTCTCAGAGGCTGTTAATAACATTTCTGGACTAGGCTTGCGGCAAGAACAATTTTCAGTATGGCTATGTGGGCAGATATATACTTCTTTAAATCCAAAGCTGAACAGTTCCTCTTCGAAAGCCTTCAGTGTACACTCTCCTTTTGAAATGCCTGGTTGATTAGAGAATGCAAAAAGAGGTATATTATGTCTCTTAGCAAGTTCAAGTGCCTCTTTAGCAAAAGGATAGAGTTTAAATGCTCCTGGGTAGGTTACAGAAGCATCTCCACCTATGGTTCCATCTCTGTCAATGAATAAAGCTTCAATGCTACGATACATTTTATTATCCTCCTAAGCAATCAGTGTTTATTTGCTATAAGGTGCCAGTGTAGATGTTTAGAGTCTTGATAATCCCCTAAGTTAGTAATGACTTTACATGCACCATGTTCTTCTACAATAGTAGCTGCCACTTTTCTGATAACCGTTAATAACTCTAGTAACAATTCATTATCTTCATCACTTAATGTAATAAGTGACGAAATATGTTTTTTAGGTATAACTACAATATGCACAGGATAGGATGGTTTAGTATGATAATAAGCTAGTACGTTCTCTGTCTCCATTACTTTTTTGACTTCTATTTTTCCACTTAAAACTTGTTCACAATAAAAATCATTAGCCATTATTTACTCCTTGAATTATATTTTATAATATTTGTTTTATTAAACTATACTTTATTATTTTGAATAAAACAACAACATATCTTCGATATCTATATAAAATGACATTGAAATTTTGATAGGTACATTTATTACATTTTATGAGGAACTTCTATACCAAGAAGGTCTAAGCCTGTTATAAGCATTTCCTTACAAAGTGCAGTAAGTTTAAGCCAAGATTGTTGTTTGGAAATGTTGGATTCTGTAAGTATTTTATGTTCATGGTAGAAACGATTAAATAAGTTACAAAGCTCATAAAGATACTGACAAAGTTTATGTGGGCTATATTGCATAATACTTTCAGGGACAAGTTCATTAAATAAAGTAAGTTTAAGCATAAGTGCACGTTCCATTTCACTACCTGGAGCATATATCTTACTTCTGGCATCTACTAGAGAGGCTTTTTCTAATAGAGCACTCATACGTACTGCAGTATAAAGAAGGTAAGGCCCTGTATTACCTTCAAATGAGGTGAAACGTTCTAAATCAAAGACATAGTCTTTTGAAATTTGATTGGATAAATCTCCATATTTTAAGGCAGCAAGACCAATTTGTTTAGAGATTATAAGGGCTTCTTTTTTTGAGATAGCTTTATTCTGAGCAACCTTGGCATAAACTTTTGTATTAACTTCTTCAATCAGTTTCTCTAGTCTCATTACCCCACCACTTCTTGTCTTAAAAGGTTTACCATCTGTACCATTCATTGTACCAAAACCTAGGAAGGTAAGTTTTGTTGTAGGGGGAACAAGCTCAGCTTTTCTAGCTGTACGGAAGACTTGTTCAAAATGTAAGGATTGTCTTTTATCTACAATATAGATAACTTCATTTGGGTTAAAGAGCTGTTTTCTCTCGACTAAAGTCGCTAAATCGGTTGTACTATATAAAGTTGCACCATCAGATTTAACTAAAATACAAGGTGGCATTTCACGTGTATCGGCATCTTCCTTAATGTCTACGACTACAGCGCCATCATTTTCATAAGCTAGTCCAAGTTCTTTAAGATCCTCAATCATTTTAGGAATATAAGGCTGAGCATCACTTTCCTTTTTCCATAAATCAAAGTGTACGTTTAAAGCTGTGTAGTTTTTCTTGAGGTCATCTATGGAAACCTTTAAGATTTGCTGCCATAAAGCTTTGTAGTCAGGATGGTTCTGTTGGAATAAAAAAGTGATATTTTTTGCCTCAGACATAAATTCAGGATGTTCTTTAGCATAGCTACTTGCCACAGGATAAATTTCTTCTAATTCTGAAATTGTAAAAGGAGCCTCATTAGGATAATCCTCTTTATACGATGCATCAAAATAAGGAAGTTCTGGGTGACGCTTTTTTACTTCTGCAATAATAAGTCCGATTTGAAGTCCCCAGTCACCTAAATGGACATTTCCCAATACGTTATAGCCTAACATACGCTTAAGACTTTCACCAATAATAGCTGTTCTAAGATGCCCTATATGAAGAGGTTTAGCAATATTAGCGCCGCCGTAATCAATAATAACCGTTTCTTGTTTTTCTATAGGGGTGTATCCAAATTGCGGGCTAAGAGCTACAGTATTTAAGTAGCTTACTAAATAATCATCCTGCAGTGTTATATTGATAAAGCCTGGAGCAATATACTGGATTGTTTCAAAATAAGGTTGATTTTGTAAATGTTCTACTACTTCTTTTGCAATAAGCATAGGGCTTTTCTTATAAGCTTTAGCAGCAACTAAAGCCCCATTACACTAAAATTGGCAAAGGTCAGGTCTATTAGATAGGGCTACCTGACCATACGTATGGTCATAGCCACACCATGTAAAAGTATTGCCTACAAGTTCTGTAAGCATAGATAATAATGTTTTCATAATTTATTAACCTCCTATTGGGTATTTTATGGTATAAAAAAACCACCTCTTATATGAAATAAGAGACGGATTCATTCCGTGGTACCACTCAAATTGGTCTTATTTTAAGACCCACTCATAACTTTAACGCAGTTAGCGGCATATCCTACTCCTTAAGGGTTTCAGATAGGCTTCTGATAAGGTCCTCTTCTCTTAATGTGTAGTGTAGGACTTCCACTCTGTTCCTACTCGCTGGGAATACAACTATTA
>JAHLFD010000147.1:0-4096 GCA_018883975.1 Candidatus Niameybacter stercoravium | reverse complement strand
AGTTAACTACAGCTAATATAGCTAATGTTCAGGCTATGGATCGCTATACTTTTAAGATTTTCTATAGACAGGATTTTAGTGGAGTTTACCAAACTTTATTCTTCCCTGTTTTACCTAAACATATCTATAATGTTGAGAAAGAGCAACAGTTGTCCTTATTACCTATAGGGAATGGACCTTATATGTATAAAGAAAGTGTACCCCATAAGGAAATTACACTTGAGGCTAACCCTAATTACTTTAAAGGAGAGCCTGCTATTAAAAATATTGAAGTTATGATTATCCCCGATGAAGAAAGTCTACTTTATGCTTTTGAGCAGGGACTTATTGATGTCATTTATACAGATGTAATGGAATGGGGAAAATATGCTAAAGATAAATCAGCCACTATTTATGAAATAGGAACTAACTGCTATGAATTTATGGGACTTAATTTTAATAAACCTATTTTCCAAAATGCAAAGGTAAGAGAAGCGTTAGTTTATGGAATTGATAGGCAAAAGATATCTGATACCTACTATCTAGGCCATTCAGTTGTAACAGATACACTTATTGCACCATATTCTTATCTCTTTGACCCAACACTTCAGATTAAAGAGTATAATATGGAGAAAGCGAAATTACTTTTAGTGGGTGAGGGGTATCAATATGACGAGACTTCCAAATTATTTACGAAGAATAATGTACCACTAAGTTTTAATCTCCTTGTTAATGAAGAGAATAAGGAACGTCTTCGTGTGGCTGAATATATGCAGAAGATGTACAAAGAATTAGGTATTGAAGTGAATATTGATAAAGTGTCTGCCGAGGTTTATAAAGAACGTATCTATAATAAGCAATTTGATGCTTTCTTAGGCGGATGGAAGATTTCATATATTCCAGATGTAACTTTTGCATTCCATTCTAGTCAAATTGCAAATGGTGATAATTTTATAAGTTATTCTGACCCAATGATGGATGATTTAATTAGAAATGCTTTTAATAGTCATCCAGATCAAATTACAGAGGCATATGGACGTTTGCAACAATATATTGCAGAGCAAAATCCTTATATTAGTTTATATTTTAAGAATGGTGCACTCATTACAAAGAAAAAGATAGGTGGTAATATACAACCAGACCCTATTAATTTTTACTCAAATATAGAGGAATGGAAACTTATAGACTAGTTCAATTGAACTAGTCTATTTTGGCATCTTTAATTTTACAGAGGGATATAGTACAATAAAAACTATGAAAAATAAGAGGTGAACAAGAAGATGCTCTATGAGAATGAAGCTTTAGGAACAAGTACTATCATAGCGGAGAATAGGCAGAAAAGGCCTAATAAGGTTAAAGATGAGAGTATGTGTCCTTTCTGCAAGCAGAATGAGTCGGCAATTGAACAGGTTTTTATGGAGACGTTCACTTCTGATGAAGATCATATAAGAATTGTCAATAATAAATATCCTGTCTGTCATAAAGAGGGAGATTTATATGGTATACATGATGTAGTGATTGAAACGTTATATCATGATAAAAAACCTTATACCTTCTCAAAAAGTCATTGGTATGACCTTATCAAGCTTATACAGCTTAGATGGCTAGAAATAAGCCAAGATGAGCGTATACAGTTTATTCAAGTCTTTAAAAATGAAGGAGAGAAGGCCGGTGCTAGTATTATGCATCCACATTGGCAAATTATCGCATTAGGAGAAGCCCCACTTACGATGAAAAGGCATTACGAAAGTGTGAGAGAGCAGTATGAAAAAGAAGGATGCTGGCTTTGTAAACAGCAGGATTCCTCTTGGATGGACATTATAAAAACAAGCAAGTGGCGACTTACTGTACCTGAAGGTGCTAGAGCACCTTATGAAAGCTGGATTGTACCTAACGTACATTTTGCGAACTTAGGCCAAATAACGGATGATGCACTTAAGGAACTGGCTCAGCTTCTAAGTGATACATTAAAGCTTTATGAACGCATGCTGCCGGAGGTAAGTTATAATATTTGTGTAATGAGCGGCAAACCAAAAGGAGATCAGTCTTATCACTTCTATATTAGTCTGCTACCTAGAACAGGCAATTTTGCAGGTTTTGAACTTGCAACAGGTTGTTATATCAATGTCCTAAGTCCAAAGGGACTAGTAGATAAGATGAAGGAATTAGTAGAAGAAATTAAATAAAAAATAATAAGGGGGCAATACAATAATGAAGGGTATTATAACAGTTGTAGGAAAAGATCAAGTAGGTATTATCGCTAAAGTATGCACGCTTTTAAGTGATGCTAATGTGAATATATTAGATATTTCTCAAACTATTTTACAAGGGTACTTTAATATGATGATGATTGTAAATTTATCAGCAAATACTATGTCTTTTGATGAACTTGTAGATTCTTTAAATGAGCTTGGAAAGACTTTAGAGGTAGATATTCGTCTTCAACATGAACAGATTTTTGACTCTATGCATCGCATTTAAGAAACTTACAAGGGAGGAATGGCATGATTTCAAGATTTGAAGTACAAGAAACAAATAAAATGATTCAAGAAGCAAACTTAGATATCCGTACGATTACAATGGGGATTAGTTTATTAGACTGTATTTCGGATGATATGGATAAACTTTGTGAAAATATCTATAATAAGATTACAACCTGTGCAAAGGACCTAGTATCAGTAGGTGAACAAATTTCAAAAAAATATGGTATTCCTATTGTCAATAAACGTATTTCTGTAACACCTATTGCACTTGTAGCAGGTGCTACAAAAGCTACCTCTTATGTACCTATTGCAAAAGCATTAGATAGAGCGGCCGAGGCAGTTGGTGTAAACTTCATAGGAGGGTTTTCAGCTCTTGTACAAAAAGGTATGTCTCCAGCAGATAGAGTACTTATTGAATCGATTCCAGAGGCTTTAAGTGTGACAGAACGCGTATGTAGTTCTGTTAATGTGGGTTGTACAAAGTCTGGTATTAATATGGATGCTGTAAAGCTTATTGGTGAAGTGATTAAACAAACAGCAGAGTACACAGCAGATAGAGAAAGTATTGGCTGTGCCAAATTTGTGGTATTCTGTAATGCGCCAGATGATAATCCATTTATGGCAGGTGCCTTTCATGGTGTAGGAGAACATGATACAGTAATTAATGTAGGTGTAAGTGGCCCTGGTGTGGTGAAGAAAGCACTTGAACAGGTAAGAGAAGCAGATTTTGAGACTTTATGTGAGACAGTAAAGCGCACAGCTTTTAAAATTACAAGAGCAGGACAGATGGTAGCTGAGGAAGCTTCTAAGATGTTAGGTGTACCATTTGGCATTATTGATTTATCTCTTGCGCCAACACCTGCTATCGGAGACAGTATTGCAGAAATCTTTGAAGAGATGGGTCTTGAAATGGCAGGTGCACCAGGGACGACTGCAGCATTAGCTATTCTTAATGACAGCGTTAAAAAAGGCGGAGTTATGGCTTCTTCTTATGTAGGTGGATTAAGTGGTGCTTTTATTCCTGTAAGTGAAGACCATGCTATGATTAAGGCTGCTGAAGCAGGTGCTTTAACTTTAGAAAAATTAGAAGCTATGACATGTGTATGTTCAGTAGGACTGGATATGGTAGCCATCCCAGGAGATACAAGTGCTAAAACAATATCAGGTATTATTGCGGATGAGATGGCAATAGGTATGATTAATGCTAAGACTACAGCTGTACGTATTATTCCAGTACAAGGCAAAGGTGTAGGAGAGAGTGTAGAGTTTGGTGGACTTTTAGGTAGAGCACCTATTATGTCTGTCAATGGCTATAACTGTGATAGATTTATTGATAGAGGCGGTAGAATTCCAGCACCTATCCATAGTTTTAAAAATTAAAGGAGTGTTAACAATGGCTAGAATTTTAGAAAACTTACAACCAGAAAAGGTTTTTTACTACTTTGAAGAGATTAGTAAAATCCCACGTGGTTCAGGTAATGAAAAAGCAATTAGTGATTATATGGTACAGTTTGCAAAATCACTTAACTTAGAAGTTAAACAAGATGAAGCAAATAATATTTATATCAGAAAACCAGCTACACCAGGCTATGAAGATGCACCAACTGTTATTCTTCAAGGTCATATGGATATGG
>JAHLFD010000146.1:0-13732 GCA_018883975.1 Candidatus Niameybacter stercoravium | reverse complement strand
GGAAAAATAGATATTTTAGTAAATCATGCAGAAGTGACTACTAATGGTAATCTATTTCATGTATCTGTAGAAGCATTTGAACAGGTTATGCGTGTCAATGTAACAGGTGCTTATATCTGTAGCAAATACTGCGCACCTCATATGATAAGTGAAGGCGCAAGTATTGTGAATATCGCGTCTACAAAAGCACTTATGAGCGAGCCCAATTCAGAAGCTTATGCGGCTTCAAAAGGAGCACTCCTATCTTTAACGCATGCACTTGCAGCAAGTTTAGGACCAAAGATAAGAGTTAATGCTATTAGTCCGGGGTGGATTGAAGATAATGCATGGAAGAAAAAGAAAGATAGAAAATTTGTAGCACTAAGAGAGAAGGATCATCAACAACATTTAGCAGGTAGGGTAGGAAGACCAGAAGATATAGCAAAGGCAGTACTTTATTTAAGCGGTGAAGATGCAGGATTTATTACAGGGGGTAACTTTGTAATTGATGGCGGAATGACGGTAAAAATGATTTACGCCGAATAGGGGGATAAAAATGGTCAAACAAAAGAAAAACTATATTGCAGAGAAGAAAAAAAATCATTTCATAAAAGCGGTAATATGGGCAGGTGTTATTATAGCAATAATGGTAGCAGGTATTTTATTACTAGATACACGTTCAAGTTATTTTACAGTAGTGGCGGCAGTACTTGTTTTACCTCTTGCCCTACATATTACACGTTTTTTTGCTTTTGCAAAGTATAAAGATCCAAGCCCTAAGCAAGCAGCACTACTTGAGCATATGAAAGGTCATTATGGGCTTTATCATAGTGCCATTATACCGGATACAACTTGTACACTCTATTTTGAACATATTATTGTTACAACAAAAAGTATCTATTTTATCAGTAAAAATCAAGAGATGATTCAAAAAGCTAAACCCATCTTAGCATTAAGACTTGGAAATAAAGGTATTCAAAATAGTAAATTACATTTTATTTATGCGGAAAATGGTAAGACTATAAAAAATGCTACCATTAGAATAGAAAAAGATGCGTGTCAAGTTGGTGAAGCACTAGAAAATACAATCAAGATAATTGATGGGATGTTAATGTAAATAGGAGTACATCATGAGAGAAATGGCTATAACCCAGTATGAAGAAGGCCAAAGACTAGATAAGTTTTTATTAAAGTATTTAAATAAGTGTCCCAAGAGCCTCCTTTATAAATTTATGAGAACAAATAAAATTAAATATAATGGTAAGAAACCAAAAGGTAATGAAATTCTAGTAAAAGATGACCAGATTAAATTGTTTCTTCATGACGAGCAAATTGTAAGTTTGCAAGAGCAGAAGGAAATTAAAGAAAGTCCAATTCATTTCAAGACCGTTTATGAAGATAAAAATATTCTTATTGTAGATAAGCCTTTAGGATTATTAACACAAAAAGATAAGAAGGATGGACATAGTCTTGCTGAAGAAGTGATTTATCATTTAACCGCAAATGGTTCTTATAACGTTAAAATGGCTAAAGGTTTTACACCAGCACCCTGTAATAGACTTGACCGTAATACAGCAGGGATTGTACTTGTAGGTAAACATCTTAAAGCAACGCAAGAAATTAGTCAGATGCTTAAGACAAAGCAAATTTCTAAATACTATATGAGTATTGTTCTAGGACGTATTACAGAGCCTATTGTATTAAAAGGTTACCATTATAAGGAACCTGGCAAAAATGAAGTGAAAATTGTGGACCACTATGTAGAAGGGGCTAAGCCTGTAGAAACACGTATTTTACCACTTCAGACAAATGGACGTTATACTTTAATAGAAGTACAACTTGTAACAGGAAAAACACATCAAATTCGTGCACACTTAAGTCAGATTGGTCATCCTATTATTGGGGATCCAAAATATGGAGATGCCATTGAAAATGAGTATTTTAAAAATCGTTATGGCCTTTGTTATCAGGTACTTTGTGCATATAAGATTAAATTTGAACTTTGTGAAAGTTTATTTGAATATATGGAAAACCGTGTCTTTACCGTAGCAGCACCGAAGATTTATAGTGAAATCTGCTTAGGTGAAGGACTAATAGGTAGTTAAAATGGCGAAGCTCTATGCATAGAGTTTCGCCACTTGTTTTGCAAGGGGTAAATTATTTGTATTAAAACAAATTTTAAGTGCACTAAAATAATTACCCTTATCAATAGCAAGTTTAAGGGCATCATTGGAAGCTTGATCTAAATAGTAATAAAGTCTTGCCCTATCAGTATTTAAGGAAGCTATGTAATGTGCTGCTGTTAGATAGTTGTTTTCATGTGCTTCATAAGTTGCAATAAGTTCTTGCAGCCTTCTAACAAGCTCAGTATTCTTGCAGCGCTTAGCACATTCTAAAACAGAGTAGTAATCACCTAGTGCTTCGAAGAGCTTAAGACTATCTTCATACTGTTTACTTAGATAAAGTACAATGGCCACTTCTTCAACTTGTTTAAGTCCATCCAGCTTCTGAAGAGGGTCAGTAGCCTTGTGAAAACATTCTATAGCTTGAAGAAATTGATAAGTTTTCATATAAGCGAGACCTGCTTCGTAGTAACAATTACATTCCTTATAGAGCTTAGCAGCATAAAGTGGTTTAGTAAAACTATAGAAGTAAGCAGCTTTTTTAGTATTATGATGTTTCATGCAAAGTAAGGCACCCTGTTTATAATAACCATGTTCTTCAGCTAGTCCAATAGCGCAGGAAGTTGAGCCTAATTTTTCATAGCATACCATAAGATGTTTAAAGGCATGAGCTTTTTCAAGACAGTAAATAGCTTTTTGATAAGATTTGTTTTTCATATAGAGTAAGCCAGAAGCAAAATAAAGATGGTTTCTTTTAAGTACTAAAGCTTTTTCACTAGAAGTAAGACGAAAGAAATTGAACTTTGTAAATAGGCATTTTATAATAAAAAGAACATAATGCATAAAGCCCCCCCAATCTAACGAACTTATTTCTATTTTACCAAATAATTACAAAAAATCAAGAAAAGAGGAACAAAATGGGATATTGGAATACGCGTGGCCTTAGGGGTAGCGTTCTAGAAGAAACGATTAATCTAACAAATGATCTTTATAGGGAAAAAAGTTTGGCTTTAATTCAAAAGGTTCCTACACCCATTAAGCCTATTAATATTGATAAAGGCAAAGGTGTTATTACACTGGCTTATTTTGACCAGAAAAGTACAGTTGACTATATAGGGGTAGCGCAAGGGACTCCACTTTGTTTTGATGCGAAAGAGACCACAAAAGAATCTTTACCGCTTGCTAATATTCATCTTCATCAGATTACCTTTATGGAAGACTTTGTGAAACAGGGGGGAGAGGCCTTTCTTGTTGTGTACTTTAAAAAGTACGACCGTTATTTCTTATTTATGATAGATGAAGTACGTAAATACTATGATGCGTCCGTAAGCGGAGGACGTAAGTCTATTCCTTATACAGCCTTTCAAGATGATATGGAGATTTTTATAGAAGGGGGCTTATATCTGAATTATTTAAAGCCTTTATCAAGGTATATTGCATCTAAAAGAAGTATATAAAATTGAAAAGCTGTCCATAATCCTTATGAGGTGAGAAAGATGAAGAAAACACTCATAGGGATTTTTTTAATGACTGCTTTTTTAACAGGGTGTGCTAGTCAGGTAGTAAGTGAGCCTGAATTGACTATGGAAGCTTTAGTGGAGCTAGACGTTACAGAAAAATTAGTAGATTTATATCTACCTAAACAAATAGATTATAGTAAGCTAGAGCCAGCAGATGGCATTTATATAGGTGCTTATGTAGAGGACAATATTGAACTTGATCATAGTATGACGCAGTTTGAACAAGTAACAGGGCAAAAGCATGCTATTCGTGTCATGCAGTATAGCACTTCTTCTGATGTAACCAGTAGACAGATATTAGAATGCCTTGCAGATAAGCAAGTACCTTACATTAAAGTGCTTCCAACTAAAGATTATGATATTAATCCTATTTATCATATGATTAGTGATATTAAGACACGCTACAGTATGCCTATGTTTATTGAGCTTTATCCAGTAGATAGCTCTGTGAAGGACCCTTCAAATTATAAGAATTATTATGAAAGAGCTTACAAGTTGATTAAAAGGTATCTGCCAGAGGCAGTAGTTGTATGGAGCATTAATGCAGATTCAGTTTATGACTGTATGACTTATTATCCTGGAGACCATATGGTAGATTGGGTAGGGCTTAATGTGTATATACCAAGATATCAAAATGGTCAGCGTTACGAATTCTCCTTAGGAGATGGGCTAGACTTTTGGTATAAAAACTTTCAGACTAGTAAGCCTATGATGCTCTCTGGAATTGCAATCTCCCATTTTTCACGTGTAGATCATACGTATAAAGTAGGAGAAGCTGCTGGAACTTTAAATTACCTTTATGATACCATTCCAAAGATTTACCCAAGAATTAAGGGCATGCTTTATATTGATGTAGATATGAAGGAAGTAGCGAGTAGTGGGAAGGATGATTATCGTATCTCTAGCCAAGCTGAGTTAGTGAATGCATATCATGGGTTACTTCAATCCGATAGATTTTTACATGAAGTCGAGGAAGAGACACCTATAAGTGGAACGGAGCAGATGAAGTATACGGTCCCTGTTTTACAAATAGAAGATGAGAAATATATAGAAAAGGGCTATGTACGTACACTGTTTAATACAATTGATACAAGAGGAGTCCCTTATATTGATTATTTAGACGGCAATAGATATTTCAGCATAGAAAATTTACTCGAAACTTACAATATGCAGTTTTAATTTTTTAATCATGGAAAAGTAGTTTAAGCCATATATTTGATATAAGCAAGTTTATACACTTTTAAAGGAGTGATTAAATATATGGTAGATTTCTCAAGAATGATTTTAGACGATAGGAAGTCAAGGAAAGTTGAACATTTTGAAGGCACTTTTCTTGACTACTTACATATTTTATATGCTCACCCAGAACTTTATAAGCTGGCGCATAAACGTATTTATGATTTAATAGTAGAACAAGGTGTAGAGTCTGTTAAAACAGAAGAAAATCCTAGACTAAGAAGAATCTATGGAAAGGATACCCTTAAACGCTATAACTTCTTTAAAGATAATTTCTTTGGTATTGATAAGACGTTGATGAAGATTGTGAGATATTTGCACTCTGCTTCTATGCAAGGGGAAGAGGCTAGACAGGTGCTCTACCTAGTAGGGCCAGTAGGTGCAGGAAAATCTTCTTTGATTGATAGCATTAAAAACTTAGTAGAAAGCAGTGAACCTATTTATGCATTAGATGGATGCCCTATGAGGGAAGAGCCTCTTCATCTTATTCCTAAGCATAGCCGTAAGGCATTTGAAGATATTTTAGGTGTAAGAATTGAGGGAGATTTATGTCCTGTATGCCGTTATAGACTTAAACATGAGTTTAAAGGTGAATATGAGAAGTTCCCAATTGTGAAAACAGATTATTCTATACGTTCTCGTAAAGGGATAGGGGTTGTACCACCAGTAGATCCTAACAATCAAGATACCTCTGTATTAGTTGGTTCAGTAGATATTTCAAAGATGGACTTATATCCAGAGGATGACCCTCGTGTACTTTCTTTAAATGGAGCTTTCAATGTAGGGAATAGAGGACTAGTAGAATTCATTGAAGTCTTTAAAAATGATGTAGAGTATCTTCATACTATGATTACAGCTACTCAAGAGAAGAATATCCCTTCTCCAGGTAAAGGGGCTATGATTTACTTTGATGGTGTGATTTTGGCACATTCTAATGAAGCTGAGTGGAATAAGTTTAAATCTGATCATACTAACGAAGCTATTCTAGACCGTATTGTTAAGGTAGAAGTGCCTTATTGCTTAGAATTAGATGAAGAAGTGAAGATTTATCGTAAGATGCTTAAAAACTCTAATTTTGAAGCACATATTGCACCGCACACACTTGAGATTGCTTCTATGTTTGCTATTTTGACAAGGCTTGGTCCATCTGCTAAGGTTGATCCTATGACTAAGCTTAAAATTTATAATGGGGAAGAAATCATTGAAAAAGGTACAACAAAGCGCATCGATATTATGGAACTTAAAGATGAAGCTGAAAGAGAAGGTATGTCAGGTATTTCAACAAGATTTATTTCTAAAGCCCTTGATACAGCTTTATCAGAGTCTGAATATGACTGTATCAATCCTATAGGTCTTATGGAAGTACTCTTAAAGGAAATTAAAGAAATGGCTGTATCTGATGAACTTAAAAAGCGTTATTTAGGGTTCTTGCAGGATACCATTAAAAAAGAATATCATAAGATTCTAGAAAAAGAAGTGACTAAAGCCTTTATTCATGGCTACAAAGAACAGGCTCAAGACTTGTTTAATAACTATTTAGACCATGCAGAGGCTTATGTAAATAAAACCAAACTAAAAGACAGTAGCACAGGAGAAGAGTTAATACCTGATGAGGTATTCATGCGTTCTATAGAAGAGCAGATTGGTGTAACACAAAGTGGGGCTAAAGGCTTTAGACAAGATGTAACAGCTTACATGTTCTCAGTTATTCGTAATGGTACAAGTGTAGATTACACATCTTATGAACCACTTAAAGAAGCAATAGAAAAGAAACTTACAGCGTCTGTAAGAGAACTTTCTCGTATTATTACAAAGAGTAAGGTAAGAGATAAAGAGCAAAATGAGAAGTATGATGCAATGGTTGAAGAAATGAAGAATAATGGTTACTGTGACCACTGTTGTAACGTTATTTTGAAATATGCTGCCAATAACCTTTGGAAAGACTAGGTGATGCACATGGCTATTTTTAAAGAGTTTCAACCGAATAGCAGAGATAGGAGTGTAGAAGATAGACGCAGACATAAAGAATTGGTAGAAAAAAGTATTAAAGAAAATATAGGCAGCATTATTTCTGAAGAAAGTATTATCGGTCAGACTAAAAATAAGAAGATTAAAATTCCCATTAAAGGGGTTAAAGAATACTATTTTAGATATGGTAAGAATCAGCAAAATATTGGAGCCGGAACAGGAAAGGAAGAAAAAGGCAAACGTGTAGCTAAAGGAGATGAAAGTAGTCAGAATCAAGGGGCAGGCAATGCAGAAGGTGAAGACATCTATGAAACAGAAATTACCATAGATGAGGCCATTCATTATTTGTTTGAAGATCTTGATTTACCCTATCTCGAGCAAAAGAAATTTAAAGAAATAGAATCAGAGGCGAGTAGTAAAAAATGGGGTATTCAGCAAAAGGGTATTCCTCCCCGCCTCTCTAAAAAACATACTATGATGGCTAAAATCAAGAGGGAAAAGTGCCTGCAACGTGCAGCACATGAGCTTGGTCTTGAGGTCACTAATGAGAGAATACCTTTTCATGAAGATGATCTGAAATATTTTAGAAGAAAGATTAAGATGCAAAGGGATTCTAATGCTGTTGTTATCTGTATCATGGATACTTCTGGCTCTATGGGACATACCAAGAAGTACCTAGCAAGAAGTTTTTATTTCCTTCTTTATCAATTCTTAAAAGTTAAATATATTAATGTAGAGATTGTCTTTATTGCACATACCACTACAGCTAAGGAAGTAACAGAAGACGACTTTTTCCACCGTGGAGAAAGTGGAGGAACGTACATTAGTAGTGGCTATCAAAAAGCACTAGAGGTTATTTCAGAAAAATACCCTCCAGATAGCTGGAATATTTATGCCTTCCATTGTAGTGACGGAGATAACTGGGGAGAAGATAATGAACAGGCAGTAGCGTTAGCTAATGAGCTCTGTGATGTATGCAACCTCTTTGGGTATGGGGAAATTAAAATTAGTACTTATACGAGTACTATTATGAATAAGTACATGGAAGAAGTAAAGAAACCTAATTTTTCAGCTGTTAAAATCTTTAAGAAGGAAGATGTATGGAAAGCCTTTATTGATATGTTGAAAATCGAGAAGCGAACAAGTGAAGATGGGGGTGTGTAATGAACTATTCTTTGAATGAGTTAGTGGCCTATAATGCACAGATAGAAGAAATTGCTCAAAGAATAGGCCTTGACTATTATGAGCAGGAGTTCGAAGTTATTAGTTTTGAAGATATGATTTGCTATGAAGCTTATGTAGGAATGCCCTCTCATTATCCACACTGGAGTTATGGAAAGAACTATGAGCGCATTAAGACACTTTATCAGTATAATTTGACAGGGCTCCCTTATGAGATGGTTATTAATTCAGATCCTTGTATTGCTTACTTAATGAAAGACAATAGTTTAGTGTTACAAATACTGACTATGGCTCATGTGTATGGGCATAATGACTTTTTTAAGAATAACCGTCTTTTCAAACAATATACAAGGGCTAATTTAACCATTGACATGTTTAAAAACCATGCCAATCGTATCAGAGAATATATTCAAGATCCTAGCATAGGTTATGAAGAAGTGGAACGTATATTGGATGCCGCACACTCTATTAAATATCATTGTGGTGCCTTTTGCCAGCTGACTACTAATTTTGAAGAGAAAATAGAATATCCCTATGAGAACCTATTAGAATTCTTATGGCGAGAAGGGGAGCTTAATGAGTGGCAAAAAGACATCTTATTGATTGTTATGGAGGAAAGTAGATACTTCACCCCACAAATTGAAACTAAAATTATGAATGAGGGATGGGCAAGTTTTTGGCACTATCATATTGTTAATGAACTAGGACTCTCTTCCGGTATGCAAATTGAATTTTTGAAGCATCATAATAATGTTATTTGTAGTGTGCCTGGTAGACTTAATCCTTATTTTATAGGCTTTAAAATTTGGGAAGACCTTTATGAAAAGTATGACCATAGTTTTAAGGAACTTGCACGTATTAGAAGTGTGGAAAGAGATGCTTCTTTTATTCGTAATTATTTAACTTACGACATTGCTAATACAGCTAACCTTTT
This sequence comes from Candidatus Niameybacter stercoravium, assembly GCA_018883975.1. Lineage (GTDB taxonomy): Bacteria > Bacillota > Clostridia > Lachnospirales > Cellulosilyticaceae > Zhenhengia > Zhenhengia stercoravium. The sequence continues at coordinate 4,790 of JAHLFD010000146.1, read as the reverse complement.
TGAATTTGAAGAAGAAGAGCGCTATTATGTGATTACAGAGGTATCTAATGAAGACGGCTGGAGGCAGGTACGTAATACACTTGCTAATAATGTAGGAGTAGGCGGCATTCCTAATATTATTGTAGAAGATATGCAGCGCAGTGATCATACACTCATTCTCAAACATATTTATGATGGGCGTGAACTTCAGCTTTCTTATGCTACGGAGACACTTAAGTATATTCAAGCTCTTTGGGGTGGTAAAGTCATTCTAAAGACATATCTTACAGGATTTGAGCGTAAAGTGATTTGCAGTGAGGATAAAAAAGTACTTATTGAAAATAATTAATAAAGAAGCAAAAAACTGGATGAGTCAAGGCTTATCCAGTTTTTTGCCCTATATTTTTTGAGTGAGCTAAACGTATACGAATAGGGGTGAATATGATAAACTACATATATATAACAAAATAAGCGTGACTAAAACGGAGGACTGAAATGGAATTTTATTTATGTCCCATTGCAAGTGGGAGTAGTGGAAACTGTACATATCTACATGCTGATGAACAAAGATTACTGATAGATGTTGGCGTAAGTGGGAAACGTGTAACAGAAGGACTTACCGAAATTGATATAGATCCTACTACACTAAAAGGTATTCTCATTACACATGAACATAGTGATCATATTAAAGGTGTAGGTATTATAAGTCGTAAATATGACCTGCCTATTTATGCAACAAAACCTACTTGGGAGCGTATGGAAAGTGCCCAAACGCTTGGTAAAGTCAAAGAACATAATCAAAGAATTATTTCAAAAGATGAGCCCATTTACTTTGGAGAATTAATGGTAACACCTTATAGCATTTATCATGACTCTGTAGATCCTGTAGGCTATGTGTTTGAATATATGGGCAAAAAAATGGTTCTTGCAACAGATATGGGAAAAGTGGATAGGAAAATAGTAGAACGCTTTTATAATGCAGATGGTATACTACTTGAGTTTAATCATGATGTGAATATGGTAGAAGTAGGAAGTTATCCTTTTCCACTTAAACAACGTATATTAGGTGACTACGGGCACTTAAATAATGAGCTTGCAGCAAAAGTACTGGCTCATATTTATCATCCAAACTTAAAATGGGCAATACTTGGGCATCTTAGCAACGAGAACAATCTTCCAGATTTAGCGTATCTAAGTGCTAAAAATGCCCTACTAGAGAAACAGATAGAAATAGGAAAAGATTTACAGGTTACTGTTGCTAATCGCTATAATCTTACACCTATTCATAGAGTTTAAAGAGCATATTATAACAAAGGAAAAGAGGTTAGGTAATTGAAAGTTAAGACACATCAAGTTATAGCTCATACAGTGTATGAACTTGTTAAGGCGTATCTTCCTATAACTTTTAATGAAAAAGCAATCAGTTTAGGGGCAGGAATGCCTGACCTAGCACCACATAGAAGATTCAAAGCACATAATATAAAAATTGCAGCAAAAGAATGGGCGTCTTTTACAGAATTTGTGCATAAGAGACGTTATACTATTTGGCTTATATCTTATGCGGCAGGCATTATGAGTCATTACATTAGTGATACCTTCTGCTATGCACATAACTTTCGCGAGTTATCTTTAAGACAGCATCGTAAGTATGAGGTTTATATGCATCGTCATATTAGAGACCTTACTCAGCATTTTGATATTAGTCTTATCTTTAAAAAATGGAATGAGCTTAGAAAAAAAGGAATAGATGCTTATATCTATATGGAAAATGAAAGTTATAAAGCGGAAATAGCAAATTGCCATACCATGCATGAACGCATGGAATTAGATGTAAACAAGGCAGTGCTTAATAGTGCTGTATGGATGTTAGAAATTGCTTTCGTGCTTTACCCAACCTTTATTGAAGACGTAGCAGCTAAATATGCTTAATCTAAATACCCTGAGTAGTTTATATAACTAGTCAGGGTATTTTTTATGCTCTTTTTACATAAACTTAGCAGATAAGTTAAACTAATAAAAGGTAAATGATGGGATGAATCATGTATGCAAGATGGTATTATAAGTACCCACGTATTTTATCTTCCTTTTTCATGGGAACTTAAAAATATTAGTGGAAGACAGGTACTTAAAGGACATAAACATAAAAAAACAAAGGACAGAATTCCCTTAGAAGGATGGAAGGATAGAGTATTTAAAGCTTTAACAGATGAAAGTTATAATGAATATGTATACTTTTATAAGCCAGCCTTTCAGATGCTTTATGATGTAGAAGGCAAGAGTATGGTTTATAACTATGAAAAACAGGGAATAGAGAAAGAAAGCTTTATTCAGATTAAAGTAGGAGAAAAGACATATAAGACAGTACTGAGAAACATGGAGCTTAGGCTATATAAAAATGGCATAGGACTTTTAAGCTTTAAATGTCTTAATAAAGAATATCGTAATCCAGAAGATATTATAGCTATTAATAGCTTAAGTAAGAGCGTCTATCCTTATAAGCTTCCCCTTGAAAATGCGCATAAAGACTTATTTCCTAAAGAGGTCATTATTCATTTTAATGCGCATGAAGAGATAGTAGAAAAGTTCGAAAAAGACTATAAGCAAGCACCTATGTGTATTTGTGACATGATTAGGAAAGTATTAGGGCCAAGTTTTATCTTTGACTATAAGCTTCTAGAAAAAGGTAAGCTTTTTGTAGAGCCCTTATTTGGCAATCGTATGTTTGCTTTATGTATGTATCAAAATCCTAGTTTTCTTAGAGATGTTAAAAATAAGGCAGTTTCTAAACGCTTTTTAAATAGCTTTATTTTATTTAGTAAAAAAGAAAAGCTACTAGAAGGTGCAACTTATTTAGATTTACCTAAAGTCGTTTATGGGATTAGTAGATTTTCTTTAGTTTGTATTATGGATTCTAATAAAGAAAGTAAGCTTTATAATCAGCTTGTGATTTTAGCCCTTATGCAGAAAGCTTCATTGCTTCATTTTGGTAATCAGATTGCTTTTATAGCAGATTTACCTAAAAATGAATTGGTATCTGCTATAGGGAATTTATATGAAATTTATATTCAGTTTATCAGTCAAATGCGCTTTAATGAGGTAACAGTAGATGTACAAGGAAGCTATATCTATAATGAACTTTTAAAACAGTTAAGTATTGAAAGAGGCGTGAAAGAACTGGATTTTGAAATGCAGGAAATTCATGAATATGCTACTTTAATTGATAAGGCACAATCTAAAGGGAAAATGGATTTCTTGACCATTATAGGTACAGCGCTTGTTATTCCCACTTTTGTAACAGGCTTTTTTGGAATGAATATTCTAGAAGAGCATTTTATGGATTGGTGGCAGCATATTGAGATTATGCTTTGGTTTAATGGTTATGTCATGTTACCTGTATTAGCTGTACTACTTATATATAGTTTTTGGACTAAAAAAAGCAGAAAGTCCATGGTAACACGGAACATTCTGCTTGGCTTATTTATTATAAGCTTCTATATTCTTATAAGATGGGGATGTGGTATTGGTTAAAGACTACGCATTTCTTCAATAAGATTTTCAAAGACTTTAAGTGCTGATTCAATAGGTGCTGGTGTGCTCATATCTACACCGGCATCTTTTAGCAGGTCGATAGGGTCTTTAGAAGAACCACTGCTTAAGAAGTTTTTGTAACGTTTAACAGCTTCTTCACCTTCATTTAAGATGCTTTCAGATAAAGCAATAGCTGCAGAGTAGCCTGTTGCATATTGGTAAACATAGAATGGTGTATAGAAGTGAGGAATACGTGCCCATTCCATAGCAATTTCGCTATCTACTACCATATGATCACCATGATATTTTTTAACAAGGGCATAGTAAGTGTCAGATAAAGTTTGGCTTGTTAAAGTAACACCTTCCATATGCATGTCATAAACCATTTTTTCAAATTCAGCAAACATAGTTTGGCGGTAGATGGTTGTTCTGAACTGTTCCATAAAGTAGTTTACAAGGTATTTACGGAATGCTTCATCTGTTGTTGTTTTAAGAAGGTATTGCATAAGGAGAGCTTCGTTTACAGTAGAAGCAACTTCAGCTACAAAGATGCAGTAGTCTGCATATGGATAGGGTTGAGTGTGACAAGAAAGGTAACTATGCATTGCATGACCCATCTCATGTGCTAAAGTAAAGAGATTGTTAACATTATTACTATAGTTCATAAGTACATAAGGATGTGGTGCGTCGAAGCATCCCCATGAATAAGCGCCACTGCGTTTACCTTCATTTTCATACTTATCTACCCAGCGGTTTTCAAAAGCTTCTTTTACAATAGCAATATAATCATCACCAAGTGGTTTAAGGGCTTCAAGTACAATGCTACATGCTTCATCATAAGTAATTTCTTTTGTAAAATCACTTACAAGTGGTACAAATAGGTCATACATATGAAGTTCATCTACGCCCATGATTTCTTTGCGAAGACCCATATAACGATGCATAAGATTCATATGTTCACCCATTGTATGAATCAAATTGTTGTACACTTCAACAGGAATATTATTAGCATCTAAGGCTGCATGAAGAGGAGATTTGAAGTTTCTAAGTCTAGCAAAAAGGCTGTACTGTGTCACATTAGCAGCAAAGTTAGTGCCTAATGTGTTTTTGAAACTTGAGTAAGTATTATAAACGCCTTTAAAAGCCTCTTCTCTTACTCTGCGGTCATGACCTTCTAATAAGTCAATGAAGTTACCATGAGTAATTTGAACAGGCTCCCCTTTGCTATCTTGAATAGTAGGGAATTTAATATCCGCATTATTGAACATAGCATAAGTATTGCT
>JAHLFD010000145.1:0-24288 GCA_018883975.1 Candidatus Niameybacter stercoravium | reverse complement strand
GTGGACAACCCTAATAATAATTTTGCTAAGCCTAATATTATTATGATTATGAGTGAATCCCTATTTGATTTAACGAACCTTTCAGGTATTTCTTATTCAGAAAGCCCTTTAGCTTATTTCCAAAATTATGGAGAGAATTATGTAAGTGGTAGTATTGCAACAGAAGTTTATGGTGGACGTACTTGCCAAACAGAGTATGAAGTCTTAACAGGGCACTCGGTCTATTTTACAGAGCCTCAGAATATAGCATATATGCAGCTTGTCAATGAGCATACACCAAGTATTCCTAAGCTACTTCAGAAAGAGGGGTATAAAACTTTTGCAGTACATGGGTATGAGAAAGCTTTTTTCTCAAGAGATAAGGCTTATAAAGATTTAGGTATTGAGACTTTTATTGCAAGTGAAGATTTTATAGACCCTACTCTTGCTAGAGGCTATGTATCGGATGAGACATTAGTAGATAAGGTGATAGAGCTATATGAGGACAATCAGAATGAACCTCTCTTTTGTCATGTTGTAACCATGCAGAATCATATGCCTTATACAGATACCTATACAGCAAATGGTATCCGCATTGAAGGAGATAATCTTACAGAAGAAGAGAAGAGTCGCCTCACTACTTATGCTAATGGAGTTAAAGATTCTGATAAAGCACTTCATAAGTTAATAGCCTATTTTGAGCAAGTAGAAGAACCAACTATTATTGTAATGTATGGGGATCACTTGCCGGCCTTAGATGAAAATTATGCACTTTATGAAAAGCTTCATTATATAGAAGGAAATTTTGATGAGGCGGACTGCTATAAGCTTTATCAGACACCTTTTATCATGTGGAATAATTATAACTTACCTGCTAAAAGTATGGGTGTTATAGATGCATCTTATCTTGGAAGCCAAATGCTTCATTATATAGGCTATGATAAAGACCCTTATATGAACTATTTAGTTGAGACCAAGAACCATTTAAAAGCTTACGGGCAAAACTTTCAAATAGATCAAGAGGGAAAGCTTAAATCATTAGAAGCATTATCAGAACTGGAGCAGAGTGTGTTAAATAACTTATGGATGATACAATATAATAGGTTGGCACTTGACTAAAATTATGCTAAGCTAAAAAAAACTAAAAGATAAAGGATGTTAAGACTAATGAGTAAACAACTTGATGCACTTAGAGTAATAAATAATGAAGTGATTTTTGAAAAAGCTAATGGTGAAAAAATGGCTATGCCAAACCTTACAGCCTTGTTAAAACTTTATAATGAGACAAATGATGAAGCTATTAAAGAGCGTGCTAGAGAAATTTTTAACCATGAAATTGGTAGCTTATTAATTTGTGAAATCATGATTGATATGCAAAATAGTACGACACTTAATCGTCTTGAGACAGGAGAAATCAGCAAGACAATGAGACATGTTGGTACTTATAACATTATTTTAGAAAGTCATCTTGAAAAAGCTAAAGAACAGTTTGAAGCATTAAAAGCTCAAGGTGAAGTAGAAGGTACATTTGAAGAAGCTGTATTTGCAACTTTCCCATATGGAATAGTGATTGAACGTGTTAAATTCCCACAGTTTACAAATACAGAATATGTTAAAGAGATAATCTAATTAAATATGAAAGGAATGTTAATATTTGATAACATTCCATAAAACTATCTTATAAATTGTTAAAAGTGTGTTAAAATGATAAATGTTCAAAAGGACGAAATGAAGTAGCAGCTTAAGGAGGGTAAAAGATGCGAAAAATATGGACATTATTCATGGCTAGCACACTTTTTTTGAGTCCAATTTCTATATTGGCTGATGAAGGCGAAAATACAGGAATTATATTAGGTCAAGAAGGTAATCTAGAAGGCGATAATCCAACAAATGAAGAAATAGTAGAGGAAAATACCCAGGTGCCGCAGTTACCGAGTGATGAATTACCGGAGCAGGATGAACAGGTGCCACCACAAGAAGATGGTGCATTAGAAGAACAAGCACCAGAAGCAGGTGATGGAACAGACGAGTTGTTGCCAGAGGATGAGCCGATAGATGGAGAACAATCAGAAGTAGAGCTACCTGTTATTGATGAGGATAAAGTTCTATTAACATTAGATAGTACAACAGTATTTCTTTATGGAGAAGTAAAAGAGTTGCTTTTAGCACCTAAAGTTGTAGCAGGACGCACTTACTTACCGTTAAGATTTGTAGGTGAAGAAATTTTAGAAGCAAAAGTAGACTGGAATCAAGAGACGAGACAGATTACAGTAGAGAAAGATGGTAAAATTGTTGTTTTATCTACGACAGAGCCAAAAGCCTGGATAAATGGTGAAGAAATAGTAGTAGATGCTATGCCAATTGTGGAAAATGGGACAACTCTTTTGCCAGTACGTTTTATGTCAGAGCAGTTCGAACTACTTATTGAGTATGATGAGGCTACACGTACTATACAGATTGAAAAGCCAATTGTAGTGCCAAATACACCACCAGTTGCAGCTTTTGAATTTTTAGAGGAAAGTTACATAGCAGGTCAAACCGTACAAGTACAAGATATGAGTTTTGACCCAGATGGACATTTTATTAAGGAAACATTATGGATGATAGATGGTGATCCATCTAAAACAGCAGCTTCACTTGATAAGATTTTCAAAACACCTAGACAAGGTTATTACGAAATCTCATTAAAAGTAAGAGATGAGAAAGGCTTATGGAGTGACTGGGTAAGCCAGACTATTATGATTCTGCCAAATGAGGCTCCAGAAGTTATAGAGTTTGAAGCTGATCAGCGTGAATATAAACAAGGTGAGCCTATTACATTTAGTTTTGAGTATGAAAATGAAGAGTGGGAAAGCATCGTGGCTGAAAAATGGACTTACCGTGATGCAAAAGATGCAGTAAATAATTACTTATTTACAAAACCTACTGCTATTTATACAGAGGGCGAATATATTGTAACTTTAGAAATTAAAGATGCTTACGGTAATTGGTCACAAAAAGCACAAACAACTGTAGAAGTAACAGATGAGGTGCTTAAAACAGAATTTGAAGATAAATTTACAAATGGCCAAATTGGAGCTACACTAGATAACTTTGAAAAGACTAACTATCAGACTTATAAAGAAGCAGATACTATTTACCTAGAAGATACAAAAGGCACAATGTTTATGAGTAACTCACCAGAAGTAGTAAGTCAGAAAGGGCTCCTTTATGAAGATACTATTATAGGGCAGGGACGTGTGCTTTTCCATCATATTAATAATTTTGATCCAGTAGATAATCATATGGATAGAAAACGTCTTGTAGTCATTGCTGAGAATCGTACAGAAGTACCTGTAACAGGGACTATTTCTAAGCTTACAACAAAAGGGCCATCAGATGACGTGTTATTTGTAGGACAACAACTTCTTTTAGATTATTTTAATAATACAAGTAGTCAAATACTTACTTTACAGCCAGGTGCACGTACTGTTATTTATGACAGTCAAAACAAAAACTGGTTAAAAGGTCAGGCTATTTCAGGTATGTTTGATGTTGCATTAGAAGGTCCTGTTACCTTTACTGTCGCTTTACTTGGACAAAATGACAAAATAGAAGATATTCCTCTTATGCCAAGGCCAGTAAGAGATGTTCATCCAAGGGGAACTTTTGATGTACTAGATAAAAATATTTTTGTAGACCTTAGGGATGAGGATGAAAATACAAAACTTGTAATTGGTAAGGGACAAGATGAATGGGTTACAGGCTATGATGCCCTTTTACAAGAGAGTGTAGCTAATAGAGGAAACTTTGGTATAAATTATCACATTACCATTACAGCAGAGGAAGATACAGCAGTTATTTTAAACCCTCGTGGTAATATGTTTAAAGGTGCAATTAAATGGGAACAAGATAAAGCTTATCTTGCGCCAAGTGCGGGCTATTTCCCAAGTTCAAATAGAGGAGCATTTGTAGGCGTTGTTAAAGCAGGAGAAACAAAAACTTTAACTTACATGCTTCCAAACGGTTCATCTGCACCAGTATTATTCGGATTTATTCCTGAAAGCAACTGGAGATAAGAAAAAAGCTATTTTATTGTTGGAAAAAAATACAATAAAATAGCTTTTTATTTTTTGTTTTTTTGCAGATAATAAGCTTCAAAGGAGGCATTCATATGAAAAAATATTTAAATATATTAATGTACATGATCGCAGCTTTTACAATTGTTTTCTTCTGTGCAGATGAATTAAAAGTACAGGCTTTAGAAAACGGAGCACCTGAAACAGTAGAAGAAAAAATTGTCTATTTAACTTTCGATGATGGTCCAACAGGAAAAGTTACAGAAAAAATATTAGATGTACTTAAAGAACATGATGTAAAGGCCACATTCTTTGTTGTAGGAAAAGAAATTAATCAAAGAGAAGAAGTACTTAAGCGTATTTATGAAGAAGGGCATAGTATAGGACTTCATACTTATTCCCATAATCTTAAATCCATTTACTCAAGTGATGAAAGCTTTATTAAAGAAATGGAACAGACTTCTCAAAAAATTAATGAAGTATTAGGAGAAGAAGTTAATAGTAAAATTATTAGATTTCCAGGGGGGAGTTCAGGTAGATTAAGTGAAGGCCTTCTTAATAAGTTACATGAAGAAAATTATAGAATCTATGACTGGAATGTCAGTCTTGAAGATGGTGTGAATCCTAACTTACCTCCAGGAAAAATCGTTCAGAATGCTAAAAAATGTAGCCGTGATACAACAAAACGTATTATTTTAGCTCATTGTAATTCTAATAATAAAAATACCTATAATGCCTTACCTGGTATTATCAAATATTATAAAGATCAAGGTTATACTTTTAAACCTATTGATCAGAATACAGAAGAATTTTATTATCGCATTAAAAATAAAAATTAAAAAAGACATAGAAGCTATGACTTATGCCATAGCTTCTATGTCTTTTTCTATTTCATTCTATACCTATTTCAATTAAAAGTTATTAAGACTTCGCGAAGTAATTAAGCAGTTTAATAATGATATAAATAATACCCATTACTAAAAAGATGCCGCCCATACCACTTAGCATAATAAGAAAGCCTTGCTCAATCATATGCATACCTCCTTTTAGAATGTAATAAAAATTATCAGAGTAAAAGTGCTAATATGAGACCTCCTGCAATAACAGAAGCTACCTGACCAGCTACATTAGCGCCTACAGCTTGCATAAGAATAAAGTTATTAGGATCCTCTTCTTTAGCCATTTTTTGAATAGTACGTGCAGACATAGGGAAGGCAGAAATACCAGCAGCACCTACCATAGGATTGATTTTTTCTTTTCTAAATAAGTTAATCACTTTAACGAAAAGTACACCACCTATAGTATCAAAGATAAAGGCGATAAGTCCCATACCAATGATAAGAATGGTACTAGGGGTTAAAAAGGTGTCAGCCCTCATAGTAGAAGCGATAGAAAGCCCTAAAAGAATGGTGACAATATTAACGAGTTCATTTTGAGCCGTTTCACTCAGGCGGTTAACCACACCACTTTCACGTAATAAGTTGCCAAACATAAGGAAACCAATAAGTGGAATAGAATGTGGTGCAATAAAGCCTGCAACTAAAGTAACCACTATAGGGAAAAGAAGTTTAGCCTTTCTTGAAACAGGCTTAGAAGTGTAAGTCATATGTATACAACGTTCTTTTTTTGTTGTGACCCATTTAATAGCCATAGGCTGAATAAGCGGTACAAGGGCCATGTAGGAGTATGCAGCAACGGAGATAGGACCTAAAAGAGAAGGTGAAAGCTGACTTGCTACAAAGATAGAAGTTGGGCCATCAGCAGCACCGATAATACCGATAGAAGCAGCTTCTTGTAAAGAAAAACCACAGCAAAGTGCAATGATAAGGGTGAAGAAGATACCAAATTGAGCGGCAGCTCCAAGAAATAGCATAGAAGGTCTCTCAAGTAGCGGTCCAAAGTCAATCATAGCACCTATCCCAATAAAGATAAGAAGAGGGAAAAGTTCTGTTGTAATACCCGCATTAAAGAGAAGGTCTAGTATGCCTTGAACAACACTACCTTCCGAAAGTTGGCTAATAGCACCCGATAGAGGAATGTTTACTAAGATGACGCCAAATCCCATAGGTAAAAGAAGTGTAGGTTCATATTGTTTAGCGATAGCGAGGTAGATAAGTAGAAAACCGATAAGTAACATAAAGATGTGACTAGGAGTAAGTTGTTGGAAGCTTTCTAACAAAATTTCCATATTAACACCTGCCTATGTAGAAAAATAAAAGTATATATAATATGTATATTAGAATGGAACATATAGCATGTCAAAGGATGTTAAGAAAAGTTCAAAAATTCTTAGCACATCTTAAGTAAAGAAATTAAAATAGATCAAAAGAGTAGAAGTTCAGAAGGGAAGCTGATATAATAATACGGTTTTAATGCATATATGAGGAGGCAACATGAGTCAGCACAATAGAATTAACAAGAATACATCATTATTTTTACTTACATGGCCTATTTTAGTAGAATTATTGCTTCAAATGCTTATAGGTAATGTAGACCAAATGATGATTAGTAGATATTCACAAAATGCTGTAGCAGCTATTGGAAATGTAAATCAGATTATGAATCTGCTACTGATTACATTCAATATTATTACAATGGCAACGACTATTATGGTATCGCAATATTTAGGCTCTAATAATCAGGAAAAAGTATCGGAGGTCTATTCTCTTGCTACATATACAAATCTTTTCTTTAGTATGATTTTAGGTGCTTTAATGGTATTTGGGCACAAGCCTATGTTTAAAATGATGGGTATGCCACTAGAGCTTTATAGCGATGCGACGATTTATATGGTTATTGTTGGGGGACTCATCTTTTTACAAGGTGTGTTTATGTCATATTCTGCTATTTTCAGAAGTAATGGCTTAATGAAGCAGACTATGATTATTTCTTTTGTTATTAACTTTATTAATATTATAGGAAACTTTATCTTCTTAAATGGTTTATTAGGCATTCCAAAATTAGGTGTAACAGGTGTGGCTTTATCAAGTGTAATCAGTAGGTTAATTGGCTTAATTGTAGTAATGATTATCTTTAATAAGAAATTAAATGCGAAGATTAGCTTAAAGTATTTAAGGCCATTTCCAAAAGAGACATTCAAATCCCTTTTAAGAATAGGATTACCTTCAGCAGGAGAGTCTCTTTCTTATAATGTGGCACAGATGTGGATTTTAGCTTGTGTAAATCGTATGGGAACCTATGTGATTGCAACACGTGTTTATAGTAATATGATTGCAAACTTTTCTTTTGTTTACGCTTCGGCTATTTCTACAGCAACTCAGATTATTGTAGGGCATTTAGTAGGGGCAGGCGATATTGATGATGCAGATGAATTGGTTATGAAGACACTTAAGCCTACAGTTCTTGTATTATTAGTTATGTCGGTTATTGTATTTCTATGCAGTGATTTGATTTTTAGTCTGTTTACAAATGACCCTGTCATGATTGCGCTGGGTAAACAAATTATGTTTATTGAGATCTTCTTAGAGCTAGGTAGAACATTTAATTTAGTCATTATTCGCTCCATGCATGCAGCAGGAGATATTAAGTACCCTGTTACAATTGGTATTATTTCTATGTGGGGTGTAGCAGCGCTATTTTCTTATATATTTGGTATTGTACTAGATATGGGGTTAGTAGGTGTATGGATGGCTATGGCAATGGACGAGCTTTTAAGAGGTATACTTGTTTATAGAAGATGGAAACAAGGCAAGTGGAGAGGTAAGGCTTTAGTTTAAGCTATTGTGATTAAATTCTACTTACTATATAATGATGTAGAGAGAATGTTCTCACAAAATGTGGGAAAGAAAGGAGTAAGACCATGAGGAAAGAAAGTAATATAGGGCTTTATATTGGACTACTTTTAGTATTAGGCGGTATTGTATGTTTCTTAGATTTAAATGGATTATTACCTGGGGAACTCTTTAGTCAGTATATTAATTTAATTATAGGTACTGTTATTTTTGTAGCTTATTTAAGAAACAAAAAGTTTTATGTACTTATGATTTCAAGCTTCTTTGTTTTTAACGGATTACTACTTATTTTAGATAAATGGCTTATTGGATGGAACTATTTAGCAGGTGTATTTTTAATACCTGGACTTATGTTTATGGTAGCTTTTATAGCAAAGAAATTTCTTGCTTATTTAGTGCCAGGCGCACTCCTTACATCATGGGGAATTTTTATCCTGCTTATTACAGCAGATGTGTTAAATGGTTTTTCTATGATTGTAGGCATGGGCTTTATCTTTACAGCTTTAGGCTTTCTAGTTATTTTCCTTTATGATCGGGAGGCTTGGTCAGGTATACCATCCCTTGTATTAGGCATTATAGGAATTATTATAATTACATTGGGGCTTGGTGAAGTATCAAGATTAATTTTATTTAACTTTACAGCTATTGCAGTTGTTCTTATTGGTCTTATACTTATTGTAAGAAGCTTTATAAAACCTAAAGAGCGTTCTGATGAGGAGGAAGATTGATGCCTATTGGAACAGTAGAGAAGGTAGAGGAAGACTATGTCATTGTGTCTATAGAACGACAGGACATGTGTGGTGAGTGTCATGCCTGTGAAGTGTTAGGTGAAGTTAAAAAGTGCACACTAAAATGTGCCAATGCATGTAAAAGTCAAGTTGGTGACCAGGTAGAAGTAGATGTAGAGCAGCATTCCTTTATGAAGGCAACTTTCATTATGTATGGGCTACCACTTATTGGCCTTATCCTAGGAGTAGGGATTGGTTATAAATTTTCAGAGGTTATTGCTATTGTACTAGGGCTAGGACTTATGGCACTTACTTTTGGGATGATTAAATATGGAGAGAAGCATAATAAATACGCTAAGATGCTTCCTACAGCTAAAAAAGTGATCGAATAAAGTAAAAAGGGACTGTTGCATGAGCAATGGTCCCTTTTTTGTAGCTTCTCTCTAAGGTTCAAAAAAATTACCTTCTTGCATAAAATCTTTAGCTGCTTGTGCCACAGAGCGTACAGTTGGAACGGCAGCAGGTGCAGGTGGTGAAAGAGGACTGCTACTTGGTGTATGCATAGAGGTTGTTGGTGCAGTAGGGATAGGAGGTATAGTAGATAGAGGGGGAGGAGTTGGCATAGGTGTAGCAATAGGTGTAGAGGTTCGAGGTGGTGTGGGAGAGCGACTCACTAAGGAGAGCCCTTCTAGTAGCAAAGAAAGTTCAAGATTAGGGGATAAGTCAGGATGAATTTCTTTTATATCAATAGAAGAAAGTGTAGCTAGTCTAAGTGTACTCATTAAATTAGCATATACTTTAGAGGCATTAAAACTATTATGGTCAAGGCTGTAATAGTCATAGAGTGTAGCAGGGAGCTGAAGACTACTTATAACGGGGATACTAAACATTTCTTGCTCAGGCAAACCAAAGAGTGTATAAAGTTTATCACCATCTTTATAGTGAATCCAGAGACAATCTAGATAGCTAAGGAGAGAAGGTGAAGTAGCAGTTACAGGAAGTGGCAGAGCTAGATCTTTAAGTGTTAAAGTATCTAGCAGGTGAAAGGCAGGATGTCCATAGGTATCTGTTGTAAATAAAACATATAGTTTTTGACCATGTAAACACATATTCCAATCACTAATAGGAATATCAGAACGAACTAAAGTTCTAGAATCATAAGCATTTTCCGTGAAGGTGAGACAATTTAAGGTGTAACCTTCTTCATAGAGTGGGTATAGAATATAGAGAGTATCCTCCACTACATAATAGGAAAGTTGACAATTTAAAGGTAAATTTGTAATAAGATGTGTAGCCATAGGAGAGGCCGCAGTTAAAGATTGATGGACAAGAGAACGTCCATTTCCATTAGGATGTATAACAGTATAGAAAAGGTGCGGCGTTTCACCAAGTATTTGAATAGACATATTTTCAAATTGATACATATTTTTGGTATCTTCTAAAACAGTACGTTTAGTAGGTGATGTTTCAAAGGAATGATAGTAAGCAGTCTGATGATTTGTATTTTGGACAACGACGTGAAGATTATCATGATGATCTAGTGTAGCACTATAAGTTAATGCACTGCTAGGATGAATAAGTGCAGGGCGCAAGAAACCCTCTTTGTCATAAATTTGATAAAAAACTCCTTGTCTAGGTTTTTCATCTACAATGATGAAGCGTGTAGATGTACGAAATAAAAAAGGCATAAAGGAACCTCCCTATAGAAGTACTTTATACCATCATATTGATTTTAAAATTAAATTATACATAAATGTCACCATCCTCATAGATTTTCCATATTATAGTATTGAAAACGACATTTTTATGACCCACCTTAGCAAACATGTAGGAGGTTTGGAATTATGAGCAAATGTTCAAATACAGACACAAGATTTTTCAAAGCACCTAATGCAGGTGTTTGTGATATATGTCATCCATGTGACACAATAACGAAGCTCGAAGCAACTGCAATGTGTCCACCTATTGGAGAACCTAAATGCTTAACAATGATGGCACCTGTTGTATTTGATGAAGCTGGCATTAATCTTTGCCGTGTCTTCGCGATAGATGATTTATTAGACGTATGTGAACGCCCATCAAATCGTACAACTGATATTCTTTTTGATGGACTGACAAAATGTGATCTTGAAAATGCAAATACGATTCAACTGCACGTTGTTGACATCGACTTTAATTTTATATGTCCAGAAACCTGTAGATTTTCAGAAATTAGACCAAGTAAGAACACACCTAACTTATCAAGAGTTGTTTTAAGAGACATCGATGTAACTTTATCAGTAAGCATCATGGATAGTACCTGTAGAGTATGTAAAGAAGGTATGCTAACTTTAAGATATCTTCCTAGCGAAAACTGTCCAGGTTTTTCAGAAGAAACGAATCCTAGTAATATTGCATTTGATTTATATACACCATATGGTATTTCTTATGCACCAGAGAATCCAGCAGGCTGTAACAAACTTGTTCCAACAATTAATTTTATCGGCCTAGTAGAAGGACAGCATTGTCAAAACTGTGATTGCCCAGAAGTATGCCATGACTTCCATGAATTTGAAGCAAACAATAGTTTACGTCAAGGTATTTCTGCTCAAGCACTTGCAAAAGTTATTGCAAAAGATGATGAATGTATGGCAGTTGGTATTACACTTTACTTCAAAGCTATTTACTTCGT
The DNA here is from genome assembly GCA_018883975.1 of Candidatus Niameybacter stercoravium. Lineage (GTDB taxonomy): Bacteria > Bacillota > Clostridia > Lachnospirales > Cellulosilyticaceae > Zhenhengia > Zhenhengia stercoravium. The sequence continues at coordinate 13,100 of JAHLFD010000145.1, read as the reverse complement.
ACAATATAAGTTCCAACATGAAGGTCTTGTAGTACCACCAAAATTCTTAGCAGCTAGCAACACTGAAGAAAGTAGCTGTAAGATATTCTGTGAAGGCGATCTTCTCGAGCCTTGTATTCAACCACTTGATGTAGCTGAAAGACCAAAATGTTTCCAAAATGCTTGTAACTGTAATAAAAAATGCTAGATCAAAATAAAAGGGGCTGCCTAGGCAGTCCCTTTTATAGTATTTAAATTTTTTGTCTACGTGATCTAAATAAAAGTGGTAAAAGTGCAGCCATAATGATAGCACCTGCAATAACACCTGAAAGCTGGAAAGTGAGTAAGGCATATTCTAGAGCTTTTGTGTACTCAGAGAATAGCAGGGCATACATAGTACGGTATAAGCCGATTCCAGGAACAAGTGGAATAATTCCTGGAATAAGAAATACAGTAACAGGTGCTTTTTTATATTTAGCTAGAAAATAAGAGCCTTGAGCAACAAGATAAGCACCTAAAAAGGTGGACAATATAGGTGAATAGTTCTGCATAGTCCCCATAATGTAAACCGCCCATCCACAAGCCCCCATAATACCACAAGCTATAAGGTGTTTTTTCTGCACATTAAAAAGAACAGAAAAGAAAATAGTAGCAAAGAAAGCACTAATGGTATGAATAAAAAGATAAGCCATTATAAAGCACCCCCTAAATAAAGCCCCACACTCATAGGAATACCAATGCCTGCAGCAATGGCTACGGCAATAAACACAGCTTCTGCAAGACGTGACATGCCAGAGAGTAGTTCATCTCCGATGGTATCACGAATACCATTAGTAAAAGCAAGTCCAGGAACAAGAGGCATAATACTACCGATGACGATGGCTTCTAGATCCAGTATAGGATCTACAAATAAACTTAGTAGGGCTATAATGCTCCCTATAAAAAGCGATACCATAAAAAGTACGAGATAATTAACAATTTCCTTTGATTTTAGATGAGATTGAACCATGTAGGCACCAAATCCAATGAAAAATGCAAAGATAAATTCAAAGAGCCCACCGTTAAACATAAGGGAAAAAAAGGCAGAGCTAAAAGCTGTTGCCAAAGCTATGGTTATCTTAGAATAAGCAGGTGTATGGTCTATCTCTTTTAAGGTTGCTACAGCTTCCTCTAAAGATAGTTTCTCTTCTACATAATTACGAGAAAGCTGATTAATCAGTTCAATTTTATCCATTCTAGTACTACGATTCTTAATACGTGTAAGGGTAGTAGAATTAGGAATTTCTTTGTTTTTTATTGTTGCCATAACTACGGTTGGTGTAACAAATGTATCTACTTTATCGAAATTGTGATGGGCTAAAATACGGCATATAGTATCTTCTACACGGTAAGTTTCAGCCCCACTTTTAAGCATGATTTCACCAAGGTTTACAGCAAAAGCTAGAACAGCTTCATAGTCATTTATACAATCCATAATAAGCCTCGCGTGGTCAAAAATATTCAACATAAGTATACAACGTTTAGAAGGAAAGTGTAAAGGGATTGTAGAATTATTCACTCTAAATACTTGTAATATACAGAAAAGTGGTGTTAATATAAATTTATTATGCATATTTAAACAATAAAACTAGGGGGATAATATGAAAAAATTAATGCTTGGCAATGAAGCTATTGCAAGAGGAGTTTATGAAGCAGGTGCTACAGTAGCTTCTGCTTATCCAGGTACACCAAGTACTGAGATTACAGAATGTATTGCAAAATATGATGGGATTTATGCAGAGTGGTCACCTAATGAGAAAGTTGCTATGGAAGTTGCTATAGGAAGTGCGATAGGTGGTGCCCGTTCAGTTGTATCTATGAAGCATGTAGGTCTTAATGTGGCAGCTGATCCACTTTTTACAGTGGCCTATACAGGTGTGAATGCAGGGCTTACTATATTTGTAGCAGATGACCCAGGTATGCATAGCTCACAAAATGAGCAAGATACTAGAATTATTGCACGTGCAGCGCAGGTTCCTGTTTTAGAGCCAGCAGATAGCATGGAATGCAAAGAGTTTGTTAAAAAAGCTATGTGTATCAGTGAGACTTATGATACACCTGTTATTGTAAGGCTTACAACAAGAGTTTCACATTCTCAGGGGATTGTAGAAGTTTGTGAACCAGAGGCATTTAAGCTTAAACCTTATGAAAAAAATATCAAAAAGTATGTTATGACACCAGGGAATGCTAAAGGACGTCATGTGATTGTAGAAGAGCGCATGCAAAAACTTGCAAAAGATATAAAAGAGCTTGGACTTTATAAGGAAGAGTTTACAGATAGTAAAATAGGGATTATTACAAGTGGTATTTGCTATCAATATGTTAAAGAAAGTGGTGTTCACGCTAATATTCTTAAATTAGATATGGTGAATCCACTACCAGAAGACCTTATTAAAGATTTTGCTAAGAAGGTAGAAAAAGTTTATGTAGTAGAAGAACTTGAGCCTGTTATTGAGGAGCAGGTAAGAAGTATGGGTATTGATGCTGTAGGAAAGAGCTTTTTCGGAAGACAAGGTGAAATTACAGCAAGAAAGATTAGAGAAGTATTAGGCTATGAGGTAGATGAAGTAAAAGTAGCTAAAGATCTACCAATACGTCCACCAGTATTATGTCCAGGTTGTCCACATAGAGGTGTCTATACTGTTCTTAAGAAATTAAATCTTACAGTGACGGGGGATATTGGATGTTATACATTAGGTTCATCCCTGCCACATGCTGCTATGGACACATGTATCTGTATGGGAGCAAGTATTGGTATGAGCCATGGTTTTGAAAAAGCACGTGGCAAGGAAGCTATGAAAAAGACAGTAGCTATTATAGGGGATTCTACATTCATTCATTCAGGTATTACAGGTCTTGTTAATGTTGTTTATAACCAGGGCATTTCAACAGTGATTATTGCTGATAATTCTACAACAGGTATGACAGGACATCAGAATCACCCAGCTACAGGGAAAACCCTTAAAGGGGATATTACTGCAGCACTTAATCTTGAAGAGCTTGTTAAAGCCATAGGCATTTCAAATGTGCGTACAGTAAATGCCTATGATATGAAGGCGGTAGAAACAGCGCTAAAAGAAGAAATAGCAAAAGAAGCACCTTCTGTAATCATTACAAAGGCACCGTGTAAATTACTAATTAAAGAAAAATGGGATGCTTATAAAGTAGATGAAGATAAATGTATTAACTGTGGTATCTGTAGCAAGCTAGGTTGTCCTGCTTTAGCTAAAGGTAAAGTTGTGACTGAAATTAATGATGCACTTTGTGCTGGATGTGGCTTATGTGCAGCTATTTGTCCAAAAGATGCTATTTCAAAGGGGGAGAACTAGGATGACTAAAAATATACTTATTGTAGGAGTAGGCGGACAAGGAACACTTCTTACTGGAAGAATCATAGGTAACTATGCTATGATGAAAGGGCAAGATGTAAAAATGTCAGAAGTACATGGTATGGCACAACGCGGTGGAAGTGTGCTTATGCAGGTTAAATATGGAGATAAAGTCCACTCTCCACTAGTAGAACCAGGTGAAGCTGACATTATCTTTGCTTTTGAAAAGTTAGAAGCTTTACGATACATACACTATCTTAAAGAAGATGGTGTAATAATTGCTAATACACAACGTATTGATCCAATGCCAGTTGTAATGGGTATGGCTGAGTATCCTGAGGATGTAGAAACGCAGATAAAAAGTATTAATGATAAAGCATGTCTTATAGATGCTCTTTCTATTGCTAAAGAGATTGGTAATGTGAGAGTTGTAAATATGATTATGATTGGTGCTTATGCAGCTTATGTTGGCGATACGCTAGAGGAATGGGAACATATTGTAGAAGTGACTGTACCTAAACATACCATTCAAATGAATAAAGAAGCATTAAAAAGAGGATATAAAGCGTACCTAGAAAAATAACCTTATTAAGAGAAAGCAGGTGATTTTGTGTACGAATTAGAAGAAGTAAGAAAAGTAGACAGAGAAATCGCGGATTTAATTGAAGAAGAGACTAAAAGACAGCAAAGTAAGATAGAACTTATTGCTTCAGAAAACTTTGTAAGCAAAGCTGTTATGGCAGCTATGGGAAGTACCTTAACAAACAAATATGCGGAGGGGTACCCAGGTAAACGTTACTACGGGGGCTGTGAAGTTGTAGATAAGATTGAAGACTTAGCAAGAGAGCGTGCAAAAGAGCTTTTTGGTGCAGAACATGCCAATGTACAGCCAAACTCTGGTTCACAAGCTAATCAAGCTGTATTTTTTGCAGTCCTTAAGCCAGGAGATACTGTAATGGGTATGAACTTAAGTCATGGAGGACATCTCACACACGGTAGCCCAGTCAATATTTCAGGTAAACATTATAATATTGTATCTTATGAAGTAGATAAGGAAACAGGGCTTATTGACTATGAATGTGTACGTAGTAAGGCATTAGAGCATAGACCTAAAATGATTATTGCGGGTGCTAGTGCCTATGCGCGTACAATTGACTTTAAGAAGTTTAAAGAAATTGCAGATGAAGTGAGTGCTTACCTTATGGTAGATATGGCTCATATCGCAGGTCTTATTGCTGCAGGGCTTCACCCATCTCCAGTACCTTATGCAGACTTTGTTACAACAACTACACATAAGACACTTAGAGGACCTAGAGGTGGTATGATTCTTTGTAAAGAGGAGCATGCGAAGGCTATTGATAAAGCTATCTTCCCAGGTATTCAGGGGGGACCACTTATGCATGTTATTGCAGGAAAGGCTGTATGCTTTAAAGAAGCTCTTACAGAGGAATTTAATATCTATCAGAAACAAGTCATAGATAATGCTAAAGCATTATGTAGTGCACTTATAGATAGAGGCTTTACTATTGTTTCTGGTGGTACAGATAATCATCTTATGAATGTAGACCTTCGTAATAAACATATTACAGGAAAAGATGCGGAGCATCTTCTAGATGAAATTGGTATTACTTGCAATAAAAATACCATTCCTTTCGACCCAGAAAGTCCATTTGTAACAAGTGGTATTAGACTAGGTACACCTGCTGTAACCACTAGAGGTATGAAAGAAGAAGATATGACTGAGATTGCAGAGATTATATCTTTAGCACTTTCAAACTTTGAAGAGAATAAGGCGCAGTGTGAAGAACGTGTAGCCACACTCTTAGAGAAATATCCATTATACTAAAAACTACCATTTTATAGAATAAACTTATACCTGATGATGTATACTATCATCAGGTATTTTTTTTACATACGATTCATATAAATAAAAGGACAAAGCGTCATCTATATTTCATAAAAATTTTGAAATTATAGAGGGATTTTTATAAGATTTGTAGAAAATAGAAGGTAAGCACCAAACTTAATCTAATTCTATAGGAGGTATGTCTATGAATGTATATGAAACAAAGAAGATTCGTAACATTGCGCTATTAGGACACGGAGGATGCGGTAAGACTACACTCACAGAAGCTATGCTTTATACAGCAGGAGGCAAGTCAAGATTCGGAAGAGTCGAAAATGGTAATACATCAAGTGACTTTGACCAAGAGGAAATTAAAAGAAAAATTTCAATTCGTACATCTCTTATTCCTGTAGAATGGAAAGATCATAAGATTAATGTGCTAGATACCCCAGGATACTTTGATTTTGTAGGAAATGTAAAAGAAGCCGTAAGTGCCTGTGATGCAGCTATTATTGTTATGAAAGCATCAAGCGGAATCGAGGTTGGAACTGAAAAGGCATGGGAAATCTGCGAAGAGGCAAAATTGCCTCGTATGCTTTATATCACGGAAATGGATGCCCCTAATGTAGATGTTGAAGCTATATTAGATCATTGTAAGGCTAAGTTTGGTCCTAGTATTGCCCCCATGCAAGTACCTTGGTATGACGGTGAAAAATATATAGGATACATCCATGCAGTTAAAATGTTAGCCAGAAGATTTGAAGGCGATAAAGTTATTGAATGTGATATCCCAGCAGGCTATGAAGAAAAACTTGAACATGTAAGAACTATGATTTTAGAGGCTGTTGCAGAAACAGATGAAGAGCTCATGGAAAAGTACTTTGCAGAAGAAGAAATCACTGTAGAAGAAATTGAAAAAGCGCTTAAGGTAGGTGTGGCAGCAGGAGATATTGTCCCTGTGCTTTGTGGCAATTCAGTAGATAGAGCCGGCATCCGTACCCTTATGGATAATATTATTAGATGCTTCCCATCACCTGATGAAGCAGTAGAGCCATGTGATATGGAAAATAAAACAGGTCTTTTCATATTCAAGACAATGGTAGACCCATTCATTGGCAAATTCTCCTTATTTAAAGTAAGAAGCGGCGAGGTAAGCCGAGATGATTCGCTTCTTAACGTACGTACAGGAGAGGTTGAAAAATTATCTCATATCTATGTGCTACAAGGCAAAGAGCAGATGGAAGTAGAAAAGCTGTATGCAGGAGATATTGGCGCGGTATCTAAGCTGCGTAATACGAATACCTGTGATACACTTAGAGACAAAGACGCTAATATTGAATATGAACCAATCGATTTTGATAAACCCTATGTACAAATGGCTATCTTCCCAATTGGCAAGGGCGATGAGGAAAAGATGTCTCTTGCTCTTACGAAACTTATGGCTGAAGATAAGACTTTCTATACAGAGTATGATAAAGAAACGCATGAAACAGTTATTTATGGCATTGGTGAGCAGCAATTAGATGTTGTTGTCAATATGCTTCAAGATAAATTTAAAGTAGGTGTGCGTCTTGCTCCGCCTACAACACGTTACCGTGAAACCATTAAAGGTAAGATGCAAGTACGTGGTAAACACAAGAAACAATCCGGAGGACATGGGCAGTATGGCGATGTGGTAATGGAATTTGAACCATCAGGTGATCTTGATATGCCATATGTATTTGAAGAGAAAATATTTGGTGGATCAGTACCTAAACAATACTTCCCAGCAGTTGAAAAAGGACTTGAGGAATGTATTCATAGAGGTGTACTTGCAGGCTATCCTGTAGTAGGGCTTAAAGCTGTCTTATTAGATGGCTCTTACCACCCAGTAGATTCTTCTGAAATGGCATTTAAGATGGCAACAACTATTGCCTTTAAAGAAGGTGTCGTTAAAGCAAAGCCAACTATTTTAGAGCCTATTGCTCATGTTGAAATTAGCGTGCCAGATGAATATACAGGTGATATTATGGGCGATATGAAAAAACGCCGTGGTCGCCTTATCGGCATGGAACTACAGCATAGGAGACAACTTATTATCGCTGAAGTGCCAATGTCAGAGATTTATCGTTATGCAACGGATCTTCGTTCTATGACACAAGGCAGAGGGACTGTAGAATACTACTTTGAACGTTATGAAGAAGCACCAAGTGACGTTCAGCAAAAAGTTATTGATGCAAGAAAAGAACTTGCTTAATGCAAAGGAGCCGCTAGCGTAGCGGCTCCTTTTTAATTTTATCTATTCTTTAAAAACACATCATTATTCCATAATTATTCTATTATTATTAGATATTTATTGTATATCATGTGTAATGTAGCGTAATAAATCTAATAGATATTAGGAGGAATAAGATGAAAGTAAAATATTTAGGGACATTGATTGTAGGTATTCTTGTAGTGGGGAGCTTCTCGGTTTTAGCACAAGAAGTTAATCTCAATACTCAGGTCAATAGATTAGGTGTTGAGGAGATAACAGGGGTATATGAACAAAATGAAAAAAGACAAATCTCAGCCAATGATGAAGCTTATAATGGAATGAAGAAGATGATGGAACAACAAGTGGCAGCAGGGAATCTTACAGAAGAACAGGCTAAGGACATGATTGATTACTGCTTAGAACGTATGGAAAACACTAATAGAAGTAACAGAGGATTTGGATGTCATTAATCCTAAAAAAAGTCAGTAGATACTGACTTTTTTAATGCTTCTACCGGTGGTTGAAAAATTCTCAACGAATGAGTTATTCATATATTAAAAATAACTGATATAATTTAATTAGGATCAGCGCTGATTACTTTATGTTTAGGAGTAATACCTATGAATATTAAACTGGGTGAAAAAATTAAATCTTTACGCAAGCAGAAAAACATTTCTCAAGAAATACTTGCCAGGTATCTCGGTGTTTCATTTCAAGCAGTATCTAAATGGGAGAATGATACAGCTATGCCTGATGTGACCTTAATACCTGCAATAGCTTCGTTTTTTGAGGTGTCAACAGATGAGCTTTTTGATTTTAATCTCTATGAAATTGAGAAAAACATTGATGATATTGTTACAAAATCAGGGGAGTATTACTACTGCGACCCTGCAATGTGTGAAGAAATATTACGTGAAGGATTGAAGAAATATCCGGGAAATGATGTACTACTTAACTGCATAATCGGTGTTCTACCTATACCTGAAAGAAGCTTGGAGATTATAGATATGTGTAAGGCCCTAATTGAATGTACAAAACATGATGATATCAAATATGATGCATGCCGTATTATGGCTGAAGCGTATAAATCTATAGGGGAATACAGCCTTGCTCAGGCGGCAATAAACAAGATTCCTGAAATTTATTTTACTAAATTAGAAGTTGCTGCTCTGTTACTTGATGGGGAAGATATGTACGAACCAGCTCATAGGCAAAAAAACTTAGCTGCAGATATGCTTATAGAAATGCTGATGAGACTTTCAGATTACTACACTGAAAAAGGAGAAAAGGAAAAGTCAAAAGCTCAATTGCTTATTGCTAAAAAGGTAATAGATGCTTTTAAGGATGATTTTATTGCTGAATTTTTCAAGAATACTTTTTATCAAAACAATAAGGATGTACTAAAGGATATTGAGGCAAAACTTAATAATTAAGTTAGCATGAGTGGGTTTAAATTTAGCCCACTTGTTTTTTAGTCTTCTTAAATGATTATGTAAAGTATAAAAGTTCCTATAACTATTAATAAACAAAAGAAACTCACATGAGACTTCAATCGTGAAAATACATGTGAGTTTACTTATAAGGATTTATGAGAAGAATGCAGATGTTAGAAAAGTTAAAAAGAATAGTAAAATAGATACACCCCATGCAATAAGCGCAATAATGAAAGAAACAAAACCTGCGCGGTTCCAAGTTTCTTGCACAGCTAAAAAGTCTTCTACATTATTAAATTTTCCACTTTTCCATGCCCATTCATTACCTTTTGCGCCGCACACAAACATCCAGATAAAATTGAAGAGTGGAATAAGACAAAGAAGTGGCAAATAGTTATAATTACCAATCCCCCAAAATAGACTAAAAGTAAAGGCACCCCAGTTCCACTTCTTGATTTCAGGAGGTACTGAGCTTGTCGTATAAGCAGTTTGGGTTTGGAAGGTATTTGAGTGTGTATTTGGATAAGATACATAATCAGCAGAATTAGAAGATTCTGCTGGGCGTTCGGTAGCTGACGCCTCTGGTTTCATAGGTTCTTCTATACTGATAAACACACCGCAGTTAGGACAGAAAGCTTCATGTCCCTGAAGGGGAGCATTACATTTTGAACAGTTCATATTGATTTCTCCTTTCAACATTGCCTTAATCAATTTAATAATAGTAAAAGCCCATTGAATAGGCAAAAAACATTCCATACAGAATAAAAATGAGAATGGTACCAATAAGACCTATAATAAATTTGGCAAGACCACCACGGTTCCATGTGTTTTGGATCGTTAAAAACTTTTCTATATCATTTACAGTATAGTTTCCACTTTTCCAAGCCCATTCATTACCTTTAAATCCACATACAAATATCCAGATTAAATTGAAATAGGGAATAAAGCAAAGAAGTGGTAAATAAGTCTTATTCCCAATCCCCCAGAAGATATTAAAAGTAAAAGCACCCCAGTTCCATTTTTTGACTTCAGAAGGTACTAGCGTTATATCAGAATAAGTTTGTTTAATGCCTTCATAAGTAATAGCTTGTCCGCAGTTAGGACAATAAGCTTCGCCTTTAAGTGGTCCATGACAAATTGGACATTTCATAAAAGTCCTCCCCCTTTTGTTAAAATAGATAGAAAAATAATAAGATTAGTATATTATACTTTGTATTGAAATACAAACGAATTAGATATTAAAATAGGGAGCGGAACATTCCAGTAAAACGTTGTATATATATGAATTAAGAGACTAAATGATAGGATGTGAAAAGATGGAGATAGATACGCTAGATTACTTAAGAGACATTAATATGGTCTCCATCATACTAAGATTAAGCTTAGCCATGATTTTTGGAGGCATTATTGGTTTTGATAGAGGCAGAAAGAAAAGGCCAGCAGGTTTTAGAACCCACATACTTGTATGTATAGGTTCAGCCCTAGCTATGATTACTAACCAATATATTGTACAAGTAATGGGAATGGGGGGAGACCCTACAAGACTAGGCGCACAGGTAATTAGCGGTATAGGTTTTTTAGGAGCAGGAACTATTCTTGTTACAGGTAGGCAACAGGTTAAAGGTCTTACAACAGCAGCAGGACTTTGGGCATCTGCATGTATGGGCCTAGCTATAGGTATAGGTTTCTATGAGGGGGCTATTATAGGATGTGTCTTTATTTTTGGAGGTATGACCATCTTGCACCGTATTGATGACTATATGCTATCTAAGTCAAAGATAGTAGAACTTTATATAGAACTAGAAGCAATTCAAAATATTAATGAAGTGGTAGCACTTCTTAGAGAGCACCAGGTTGAGACAACTTATATTGAAATTACTAAGTCGGAAAATAATGGTACAAGAGAAGCAGGCGTATTTCTGACAGTGAAACAGCACCAAAAGAAAGCTCATGCAGAACTCATTAGTATGATTAGTGGTTTGCCAGTAGTAAAATATGTAGAAGAAGTATAAATAATTAGTTTTAGACGTTGATTTTCCAAAAACTATATGATAGAATTGCTTTGACATAATACAAATTAATATGAATATTACAATAAGCAAGGAAGCGAAGTAGTAATACCAACTTTTTTTTCAGAGAGCTATTGGCAGGTGAGAAATAGCAAGAAAGTGTATGAACTCGTCGTGGAGCAACTTAGCTGAAATAGGAGTAGGTTAAGCGGGGGCTTCCCGTTATAGAAGACATAAGTGCGGCTTAATGGCCGAATTAGAGTGGTACCGCGAAATAACACCTTTCGTCTCTAAATTTTTAGAGATGAGAGGTTTTTTTATTTTTATTTAGAGCTTGAACTATAAAGGAGGAATAAATATGCAATACAATGCACAAGCCATTGAACAAAAATGGAGAAAAATATGGGAAGAAAATCCTATCAATGAAGATACAGAAGACAAAAAACATTATTACTGCTTAGATATGTTCCCATATCCATCAGGTAACGGTCTTCATGTAGGTCACTGGAGAGGTTATGTATTATCAGATGTTTGGAGCCGTTATCAAATTCTTCATGGTTACCATGTACTTCATCCAATGGGATGGGATGCATTTGGTCTTCCAGCAGAAAACTACGCAATCCAAAAGAAAGTACATCCAGCAACTGCTACAGCAGAAAACGTTGCTAACTTCAAACGTCAGCTTCAAGAAATCAGTGCTGTATACGACTGGGATAAAGAAATCAATACAACAGATCCTAACTACTACAAATGGACACAATGGATCTTCCTTAAAATGTTTGAAAATGGCTTAGCTTATGAAAAAGAAATGCCAATCAACTGGTGTCCATCATGTAAAACAGGTCTTGCAAATGAAGAAGTTAAAGATGGTGAATGTGATAGATGTGGAAGCACTGTTACAAAGAAAAACCTTCGTCAATGGATGCTTAAAATCACAGCATATGCTGAAAGACTTCTTAACGATTTAGAAGGTTTAGAGTGGCCAGAAAAAGTTAAGAAAATGCAAGCTGACTGGATTGGTAAAAGCTATGGTGCTGAAATCGACTTCAATGTAGAAGGTATGGATAAGAGCATTAAAGTCTTCACAACTAGACCAGATACACTTTACGGTGCAAGCTTTATGGTACTTGCTCCAGAGCATGCAGATGTACTTGAACTTGCTACAGATGAGCAAAAAGCAGAAGTTGAAAAATACGTATTTGACGCATCAACTAAATCATCAGTTGATCGTATGACAGATAAAGAAAAAACAGGTGTATTCTTAGGTAGATATGCTGTGAACCCACTTAACGGAAATCGCCTTCCAATCTGGATTTCAGATTATGTACTTGCAGATTACGGTACAGGTGCAATCATGTGTGTACCAGCTCATGATGAACGTGACTTTGCATTTGCTAAGAAATTCGAACTTCCAATTATCCAAGTTATTTCAAAAACTGGAGAAGAAGAAGCTTTAGAAGAAGCATATACAGAAGAAGGTATCATGATTAACTCAGGTGACTTCAATGGTATGAAATCAAGTGAAGCAAAAGTTAAAATTCCAGATTACCTTGAATCAAAAAATATTGGTAAGAAAACAACGAACTACAAACTTCGTGACTGGGTATTCTCACGTCAACGTTACTGGGGTGAACCAATTCCAGTTGTACACTGTGACTGCTGCGGCGTAGTTGGTGTTAAAGAAGAAGACCTTCCAGTAAGACTTCCAGATGTAGAAAGTTATGAACCAACAGGTACAGGTGAGTCTCCACTTGCGGGAATTGAAGAATGGGTAAACACAACATGTCCAAAATGTGGTGGACCTGCTAAACGTGAAACAAATACAATGCCACAATGGGCTGGATCATCATGGTACTTCTTAAGATATCCAAATCCAAATAATGATAAAGAACTTATCAGTAAAGAAGATATGAAAAAATGGGTACCAGTAGATATGTACGTAGGTGGTATCGAGCATGCTGTTCTTCACCTTCTTTACGCACGTTTCTATACTAAATTCTTAAATGATATCGGTGTAGTAGACTTTGCTGAGCCATTCAAACGTCTTTTCAACCAAGGTATGGTTACAAAAGATGGTGCTAAAATGAGTAAATCAAAAGGAAATGTTGTATCTCCTGATGAACTTGTAGAGAAATACGGTTGTGACTCACTTCGTATGTATGAACTCTTCATTGGACCACCAGAACTTGATAGTGAATGGGATGATAGAGGTATTGAAGGGGTTTACCG
>JAHLFD010000144.1:0-9389 GCA_018883975.1 Candidatus Niameybacter stercoravium | reverse complement strand
CCAGATAAAAATCTACACCATTTTGAGCTGCATTCTCGGCTAATGCAATATTCATTTCATAAGGACCTACAATCCCCCCCGTTTTTAAGTATAATGCAGCAACTACATGATCTGACAAATAAGGTTCTACTTCTAAAGCTTCTTTTCTACTTAAAATTTTCATACTTTCTTTAGGTACACCATTTGTTAACCCTCTTTGTCTAAGTATTTCGAGTTGATCTATATCCTCTTGTTTGAAACAAAGTACCAAAGAACCGTTCCTCTTAAACGGAAAATTTAACTCCTTATGTAATTGATCAAATAATTTATTCCCCTCTATATTCATTCTCGCTTTAAGTGTTCCTGGAATAGGATCTTCACCTGGGTGTATAATGCCACTGTTTGCCTTACTGGTACCATTAGCAATATCATAGTCTTTTTCTAACACAGCTACATCTAAATTATAACGCGCTAACTCCCTAGCAATAGCTGCTCCTATTACGCCTGCTCCAATAATAATGACATCCTTCATTTCTTATCCTCCCCTTAATTAAGTTAAACTTCCCTTTTAGACATAAAAATAGCCCAGCTAAAAAAACATCTCTTGGATGTTTCTTTAAACTAGACTTCTCTCTACACTCTTATCTAGATTCTATGCGATTAAACTCGTTATAATGAAAAAAAATTTAGCTAATTTCAAATATTCCATAGATGCTTTCTTGTAGTAGATATAGCCGTTACCCCTGCACTAATACAACTCATTACTTCACTTTTTTCTTCAATAAGTCCTCCGGCTATAATAGGCACATCTATCGCATACTTCATTTTTTCCACCACTTTATTAATAAGTCCTGGCATAATTTCTACTGCATCTGGATTACTTTCTTTTATAACTTCAATGGTATTTTGAAGTGAAAGGGAATCTAATATAAAGTGCCTTTGTACAGTTAGAACATTAAGTTTCCTTGCACTCATAATAATATTACTTTTAGTTGTAATAATACCATGAGGTCTAACACGTTTTATAATATACTTTAAAGCTGTTTGATTTTTAGAAATACCATCAATCAGATCAAAATGTACAAATACCATTTTGCCCTCCTGTTCAAGCTGTCTTACTGTATCCTCAATTTCAAAAATATCTGTTGTAAGTACAAAGACAATCTCACACTGAGATGCCTTAATAGCTTCTAATTCTCCCTTATCTTTTAATGCTCCAATTATAGGATTAAGCTCCATTTTCTCTATGAATACATTCTTATCCATATCTCTCATTTCATCTCCTTGTAGATTCTGTCATACTTATCAAATATTCAATAGCTTCTGCAAATCCCTTCCCTCCTTTTTGATCTGTAATAAAAGCAGGACAGGTTTTTAACTGTGGTAAAAATATATTGATATTAGCTACTGCACAACTATTAGGAAAATATGCAAACATAGGTTCATCATTGGGGGAATCACCAAAGAAAATACTTTTTTCTTGAATATCTTTTTCGTGTAGAATTTCTTCTAAGAACAACTTAGTCATAGATACTTTATCATAGTCACCAAACCAAGTATTTACATGAATAGAACTTACTTTAGCCTCAGCACCCATATCCTCACAAATCTGTTTAATCTGATTTGCTACTTCAAATCCTAAATAGGGTGGATCTTCATTGAAATCAATAGCTAGATCATATTTCCTTGAAAATTGATCTTTGGCAATCCGACATTGAGGAACCGCTTGTAGTACAGCTTCTTTAATTGTTTCTAACCTATGCCTGATCTCTTCTTCTGCAACAGATGGGTGCGTAAAAGTCTTTAGCTGTCCAGCTTCAAAGTAGTAGACAAAAGCTCCATTTTCTCCAACTATGGCTTTTATAGGCCACTGCCTAATCATCAAATCACACCATCCTGCTGGTCTTCCCGTTACAGGTATAATCCAATAACCTACTTTATAAGCATGCCACATAGCACTATAGGCTTCCTCCCCTAGTTTTCCTTCTGTTGTCATAGTATCATCGATATCTGTTAAAATGTACTTAATCTTATGTATTTGTTCTTGTGAGAGCTCTTTTAAAGGCTTCATTTTTCCCTCCTTATGTCTATTTTAGTACATCTGTTGTACGATCAAATTGGGTAAGTACTTCTACTGTCGTACCATCTGTACTTACCTTTACACAACCATCAATAAAAGTAATAAAAGTATTACACTCTGCTTTACGATACTTATCATAAATTCCCATACTATCAATACCATCATTAATCATAATTGCTACTTGAGGTTGAATAGTTTTTCTAAATGTACCTGTAGAAGAGGTATCTGCTCCGTGGTGAGGTACTTTTAAGATATCTGCTTTAAGCTTCTCACCATATTTTTTTACAAGTTCTAATTCTTGTGGTGCATAAACATCACCTGTAAATAATAATGAACGTTCTTTAAAATTCAATTTCATAACAATAGAATGGTTATTAACAAATTGAGTACTTCCTTCTGGATACCCCTCATAATAAGTAATAGGATTTGTAGGATTAAATACTTCTACATTTACCTCATCTCCAAAAGAGAAAGTATCGCCCTCTTTTAACTCTATACACTCTAACTTGTTCTCCTCTATAGCTTTAATGAAGTTTTCATATGTCTTCGTTGGATATTCTAATGCACTTGTATAAACCTTACCTATTTCAAAATGATTGATAATCTCTGGCATCCCCCCAATATGATCAATATGTGGATGAGAGGCTATAAGATAATCTATTTTAGCCACACCTAATTCCTCTAAATAGTCTATAATCTGAGGCGCACATTCTGGTGCACCTGCATCAATAAGCATCGTTTTACCATCAGGTGATCTTAAAAAAGTACTATCACCTGATTTAGTGTCTGTTCCAGATTGAATTTTGAGTGCCCACATTACTAATTTATCCTGATCTATAGACGAATCAAAAATTACATCATATCTCCCAGCTGCTTCATCATAGGTAATTTGTTTTCCACATCCTGTCAATATACAAGTCATTAATAAAAACAGAGCTAAAATTACTACAGCTAACTTTTTGTGCATACACTACCTACCTGCTTTCCACTTATATTCTTATTTCATAGAAGCTTTAGATATACCTGTAAGAATGTATTTTTGAAGTACGATAAAAAGTACAACAATAGGAATAATAGCAATTACGGCGCCTGCCATAATTTGATTGTAATTCATAGTCTCTAGACCTGCATAAGAACGTTTTAATTCATATACCCCTTGTGCAATAGTTCTCATTTCTTGTTTAGTTGTAACCATCTTTGGCCAGAAGTAAGAGTTCCATCCATTGATAAAGGTAATAATCCCAACTGTAATAATAGTTGGTTTACACATTGGTACTAAAATTTTAAAGATAATCCCTATTCTACCCATCCCATCTACTCGAGCCGCTTCTAAATAACTTTCATCAACAGACATAAAAGTTTGTCTTAACATGAAAATAAAATAAGCCGAAGCTGCTTCTGGTACGATTAAACCTGCAAAAGTATTAAGCCAATTTAATTTAGAAATCATAACGTAAATAGGTACAAAAGTAACTTGAATAGGTATCATTAAAGCACCTAAAACAATTAAAAAGAGTACATCTCGGCCTTTAAACTTACCTTTAGCAAAACTATATGCTGCAAAAATACCAATGGTCATCTGTAAGAACATACGTCCTAAAGTCATAACAAGTGTATTAAAAATATATCTTCCAAAGGGTGCCATTTTAAGAACATCTATATAGTTATTCCAATGAAATTCTTCAGGCCACAAAGTAGGAACAGCTAATAAAAGCTCTTCAGAACTTTTAAGTGAGGTAATAATCATCCAATAAATAGGGAAAATGGTTATTAACGTAACAATAATCGCTAATGTTGTTTGAAGATAAACTGCAGCTTTTTTCATAATTTCCCTCCTTAAGCATCGTAGTGAACGCTTTTGTTTGAAATTTTCATGGTTAGAGCTGTACAAACTAATAAGATAATAAAGAATACACAAGATACAACAGCCGCACGGTCTACTCTAAATTGAACAAAAGCAAGGTCATAAATCCAATACACCATTACGTTAGTTGCATTATAAGGACCACCCCCTGTCATAACATCTACAGACTGGAAAATTTTCATAGAAGAAATAAACGTGGTTACAAATAAGAATAAAGTTGTTGGAGAAAGTAGTGGAAGTGTAATACATCTAAATCTTTGGAAAGGCCCAGCTCCATCAATACTTGCAGCTTCATAATAATCACTTGGAATGCCTTTAATAGCTGAAAGATAAATCATCATAGAATATCCTACTACCCTCCAACAAGTAAGAATCAAGATACTATATAACGCTGTCTTCTCACTATTAAGCCAGGGTTGTGATGATAGCCCTATAGACTGTAGTAAATAGTTTAAAATACCATAGTCCTCGTTTAAAATCCACATAAAGACGATACCTGATGTTGAGAGAGCTATATATTTAGGCATAAAAAGAATTGAACGCATAAAAGCAAAAGATTTTGTCATACGGTTAAATAAGCAAGCAAGAAGTAATCCTCCTATAATCGTAATGGTAACTTCACACATTGTATAAATAAATGTTACGCCTAAAGAATGTATCCATGTGTCAAATCCTGATCCTTGAAATAACCATATATAATTTTTGAGTCCTACATAGTCATAATTTGGCTTGATGAGGTTCCAGTTAGTAAAACTGATTCTAAATAATTCCGCAACAGGGTAATACACAAAAATCCCAAAGAAAATAAGTGCAGGTAAAACAAATAAAAAATCTTTTATTCTCTCTCTACGACCATACTTACTAGGCTGTGGCGGAAACTGGAACTCGTTCTCTACAACCCCTTTTTTATGAAATATTCTCTTCATAAGGTCCCCCCATTTTTTATTTCTAAATGAAAAAGAAGATGAGCGCTACTATTTACTCATCTTCTTTTAAAATCTTAATTATTTTAAAATCTGAAGAATTAGTAGTCTGACAACGCCTCGTCTATAAGTACCGTAGCTTCATCAAGAGCTACTCCTATATCTCCGCCCTCAATGATATTTTTTGCCATTGTCTCACGCCATATTTTTACAACTTGTGATATTGCAGGATGTTGGATTCTTGGGTAAATATTATCGAGATTATCAAAAATTGTTTTAAAGGTAGGTTTTTTCTCTAAGAAAAGTTCCCCTTCTTCTGTTGTGAGAACAGAGTTACGTGTTGGCATATAACCTGTTTTTTCGGCCCATAGCATATTGACTTCTTTTCCTGTAAGGAATTGTAAAAATTCCCACGCTGCATTTTTAACTTCTTGAGAATTGTTTGATGGTATAAGAAGTACACAACCACCAATTTCAGAGTTACGTGTCTTATCACCTGGTAAATAATGCATGCCCACTTCAAAATCACATTGATCTACATACATATCATATAGAGATGTTGTATGAATAACTGAAAGATATTTTTTATCAAAAAAGCCTTGTCTCATACTTGTTGATGCATCTTTACCATACATCCAATTTGCTTTACCAGCCTGGCACCATTCTTGCATTTTTTTAGCCGTCTCTATAGCAATATCCCCATTTAAATCTGTTTCATTATTTTCTGTAACAATTTCTACACCTCTATTTAAGAAAAATGGCTCAAAATACCAATGATCCCATCCTGGAATACCTACTGCATAACGTTCTGTTGTCCCGTTATTTACTTTAGCCGCTGCATTAATAAACTCATCCATTTCATCCCATGTGTCGGGTAATTTAATATTTTCAGCATCTATCATGTCTTTGTTATAAAATAAAACCTGTGTAGAAATAAGAAATGGCAGTGAAATCTGTTTTCCATCATAACTTGAAGCAATTCTTAGGCCCGCCCCAAAGTCTTCAATATCAAATCCTGTTGCTTCGATATACGGATCTAATACCTCACAAAGTTCAGATGCCCCATATTCTGCTACATAAGGTGTATTAGCTACAGTAATAGCTGGTAAAGTACCTGCTGCATGTCCGGCGATAAGTTTTTCATTCAGATCTGAGTAACTTCCTTGATAAATAGGTGTAACCTTAACATTAGTTCCTGTTGCATGAAATTTATCAACAACCTCTTGTACAACATCATTGTATTGAGACTCAAGAGAATGCCACCACTCAATCTCAATGGGTTCTTTTACTTTATAAAAATCAGGGTCTTTAGCTTCTGAAGCTGTATTATTTTCATTTGTTGTCGAAGTAGGATTAGAAGAGCATCCTGCTAAAGTAGAAATCCCCAAAATTCCTGCCATAAGACATAACGTAAATCTCCTTAGATACATTAAAAATTACCCCTCTCATAATAAATATAAATACAATCAAACTATAGTACAATTATATTTATGTTTGTCATAATGTATTCTATTTTTTTGAACAAACATTGTTTATTTTTAATAAATTGTCTTTGCATGGCTCTTTAAATGTGTATTTTTTAACAATTACTGCGTATATTTTTCTTAAAATATAGTCATATTTTATAAATCATTCTTTCCTCTAAATACATGAGAGCATTTAGCATGTCTAACTCATATTAATAAAGCTCCCCTATTAAATAGAGGAGCTTTTTAAGTTATTTAATCTTTCAATTTCTCTCATAGGGGCATCGAGTGCCTCTCCCGTGGTGATACCATGATCTCCTTGTAATACCATTATGTATTGTTCCCATATTTTTATTGCTTTTTCATAATCCCCTCGTTCTTCATATAAAGGTGCTAGGGAACATAATCCATCTACCAATCTAGGTTTTTCTTGCATATCAAAGCACTGATGGTAATCATTCATGGCCTCTTCTACTCTATCTAATTTTAAGAAATGGTCTGCACGGCATGCGTATACTTGCCATATATGGCTAAAGCGTTTAACTGTCTCATTCCATATTTCAACTGCTTCTTCTCTATGTCCTAAGCCTAATTGTATATCTCCTTCAAAAATATAGAATACATAACGGTCTTCTACTTTCCTAGCCTGCTTAATCACTCGCTCTGCTTCCTTAAATCTAAAATCAGCAATAAGCTGGTTAATGAGTATAAATTTTTATTAAACAATAAAGCGTAAGCTGAGTCAAATAGGAGTTGTCTCTACCATGTAGTAGGCTTCATTAAATGTTTTGGTAATTGAGTTGCTTTATTTCCTCTTGCTCCATTAACCTGCATTTGTGTTAGAAAAATGCTCTCACTTAAATCTGTATTTTGAATGTTAGTATCTCGTAGATCTGCTCCTAAAAAGTTAGCACCTTTTAAGCTACACCCTTCTAAATTAGCCGCAATCAAAAAGGACATGCTGAAATCTTTCCCATCAAGATTTGCCCTTTTAAAGTTTTTCCCCATATAATCTACTTTTTTAGGCTGACTAGTATTTATGCTTTTTAAAATAGTATTAACGCTTTTTCTATAACTCTCTATATCTAGCATCAGGATTTCATTAGGGGATAATGTTGTCATATGCTCATTCTCCCTTATGAGTGTGCGTATGTCTTCTTGCATCTTTTGATTATTACTCATCCTATAGGTCTCAAGCAAATACCATAGCATCTGATGTAATTGTGTAACAATATGAAAAACCTTGAGCATCTGCTCTTGGCAATGAGGGCTCTTTCTCCAGTCCTCCCCTTTGTAAATTATTTGTGTAACTTTTTGACCTGCTCCAAAGCAATCATAGGAAAGACAACCTTTTAAATTTCTTTCTATAAGCTCATGATGAATGTGACAATGAAAATCTGACAATAAATTTTTACATGGTGTACCCGCTACTTTATCGTAAGGAAAACCATCTGTTTTAGTGCAGTATAATGCAATGCAACATAGCCCACAACACTTTTGGCAATCTATAGCTAAGGTATTATATAATTTTTCCATTTAAGTTTCTCCTATAAGGATTTATTGCTCAAATCCTTTTTATTAATATAATTACATATTATCATACAATTTTATAAATCTATATACTATTATAAAGTAAGGTTCGTCTTTTGCTACTTTACTATTCTTTTGATCATACTTTCTAATTGGCGTTAATAAAATTTTTTATGATTTTATGACGCATTTGCTATACTTATCCGTATATATATAAAGTGCACAAGGCTTTACCAGTTTCAAATGAATAAGATTAGGCTCATCTATCCTAAGTCTTAGCGTCCTACGTGCTACCCCAATAGTCTTAAGGTGATACATGCAGTGGCATCCCTTTCCCCTACAGCCTCTTGGTCATACCCACCTAGTACCTACAGCCTTATATAAGAAATGTCTCATCCATTCATTCTACTCTTGTAAAACCTTAAATTATTTAAGTTTTGCCACAAAAAGCCCGCATAAAACCATTAAATTTAAGGGGGGATGGTTTTATGCTAGCTTATATTGTAAAAATCCTCGTAGTTCTTTTACTACGAGGATTTTTCTATCTATTTTTTAATATATTGCTCATAAACAGCTATTATAGAATTAATAGAAACAATTAGATAAAAGGCTGCAATAGAAAAGCCACTTCCTGTCTCAAGCATCTGATAAGTCCATAAAACCGTTCCACAAACACCTGACATTAAAGTAATCATATAGGCATTTTTATAGCAGAATGCAAGCAATAAACAAGCACTCACACTAAATACAAAGAATACACTATCAACTAGTACATTGGTACTATTAGAGAGTTGAAGCACCAAATACATCACAACACCTAGGACAATCATTACAAACCCTAACATACTATTTTGCCTAAAAGACATTTTCTTCATAATAGCTTCTGTACTTTCCTTCTTTTTTCTCCAACTTATAAAGCTATATAGGGCCATTGGTGCCTGTAAAAAGAGCATAAATATAAAAGTGGCATAAATCTGTCCATTATAAGCTAGTATTCCATTTGTAATGGCATAGACAAATCCAAATAAGAATCCTACTGGGTTATTCAAAGATACAAGGAAATTAAATACCACACCAATAATAGAAACACCTATGGCATACCAAGTATCACTTGAAAAAATACCGGATAGTAAAATAATAATGAATTGTATAAGGAGTATTAGTCTATATTTTTTATTATTCATTATCTTCTATGCCTCTTATAGATTGCAAAGAACAAGCTTGAAATCTAGTGTGTTTTCCTGCGAAATGTCTAACAGCTCACCACAATAATTTCCCCATGCCAATTTTGGATAATAATCTCCAAGTGCTATTTGTAAGTGAGGTATTAATTTTTCATTTATCGTATCATATTCTACGAATGCTCCTAGATGACTATTTATTGGTGTTACCCATAAGTTACTACCATCTACAAAATGAACAGTATAATCCTGAATATGATTACGTCTTGTTCTAAAATCATTGGTGATTCCCTTACTATTATCCTCAAATAGGAAATAATTTGCCATATCCTGTTCCCAGCACCATTCAGGTTTTACACCATGCTC
>JAHLFD010000143.1:0-7099 GCA_018883975.1 Candidatus Niameybacter stercoravium | reverse complement strand
TAGAGAACGTTTTGATAGACGTATACAGATTTGTTTTGAATTTACAGCACTTGCGCATCATACACTTGCTGAGGAAAATGAGCAGAAGATTAAACGAGAAGTGAGCACAGTAATGGGTAACGTACGTGTACCTGAGAAGAAGGAAGAAGAGGTAGAAAAACCTAAGAAAACACCTGAAGAAATCAAGGCAAATCAAGAAAAATACCGTAAGAAAGCCCAAGATCCAGATGTATTCTATGGCCGTTACTGTGATGGAGAAGTTACACCAATTGATGAAATTGTGGATGAAATTGGTGAAGTTGTAATCCAGGGTAAAGTAATTAACATTGAAACACGTGAAATTCGTATGGAAAAAACCATTATTATGTTTGATATTACAGACTTTACAGATACCATTACAGTTAAGCTCTTTGTTAAAAACGATGATTTAGTAGACGTACTTGGTAATCTTAAAAAAGGTGGATTTTACCGTATAAAAGGTATGGCTATGATGGACAAATACGATAGGGAAATTAGTATTGGTTCTGTACAAGGTATTAAACCGAGTGCCGATTTTACAACAAAGCGTATAGATACTAGTGAAGAAAAGCGTGTAGAACTTCACCTCCATACAGTTATGAGTGATATGGACAGTGTTGTAGATATTGGCAAGATGATTAGCCGTGCCAAAGAATGGGGCATGCCAGCAGTGGCTATTACAGACCATGGATGCCTTCAGGCTTTCCCTATTGCCAACCACTGTGTTAAGAAGGATGAGCCATTTAAAGTCATCTATGGGGTAGAAGCTTACTTTGTAGATGATATGAAAGAAATGGTAGTGAACTCTAAAAATCAAAGTTTAGAGGATAGCTATGTAGTCTTTGACTTAGAGACAACAGGTTTTAGCCCACATCAAAACAAAATTATAGAAATTGGGGCAGTCAAAGTAGTAAAAGGTGAGGTCGTAGATACTTTTAGTGAATTTGTTAATCCACAGGTACCCATTCCTTATCAAATTGAAAACTTAACAGGTATTAATGACCGTATGGTCAGGATGCACCTGTTATTGAAGAGATATTGCCAAAGTTTATGGAATTCTGCACAGGTAGCGTTATGGTAGCACATAATGCAGATTTTGATATGAGTTTTATTATAGAAAATGCAAAAAGACAAAATCTACCTTGTGACTATACAGTATTAGATACTGTAGCCTTAGCACGTATGTTAATGCCACATCTTGGAAACTTTAAGCTAAACAATATTTCTAAGCATTTAGGGATCAGCTTAGAAAATCACCATAGAGCGGTAGATGATGCGACAGCTACAAGCGAAATTTTTATGAAGTTTATAGAGATGCTTAAGGAGAGAGAAATTACACACCTGGACCAGCTTAATGATCTGATGGATGTATCTCCTGAATATATTAAGAAGCTGCCAACCTATCATGGAATTATTTTAATCAAGAATGAAACAGGACGTATTAACCTTAATAAACTTGTTTCAGCTTCTCACTTAGATTACTTCGCAAGACGTCCCCGTATGCCAAAGAGTCTCATTCAAAAACATAGGGAAGGTCTTATTATTGGATCTGCCTGTGAGGCAGGTGAACTTTTCCAGGCTATTGTAAGAGAAAAGGATGAGAATGAATTAAGACGTATTGTAAACTTCTATGATTATTTAGAAATCCAGCCAGTTGGCAATAATAGTTTTATGCTTCGTAGTGATAAATATGAAGCAAGTACAGTAGAAGATTTAATTAACTATAATAAACGTATTGTGGAGCTTGGTGATACGTATGGCAAGCCAGTAGTAGCTACTTGCGATGTACACTTCTTAGATCCAGAAGATGAAGTTTATAGGCGTATTATTATGGCAGGAAAAGGGTTTAAAGATGCTGATGACCAGCCGCCAGTATACTTTAGAACAACAGATGAAATGCTTGAAGAATTTAAGTATTTGGGTAAGGAGAAGGCAAGGGAAGTTGTTATTACCAATACAAATCTCATTAATGACCAAATAGACAAGATTTCTCCTGTACTACCAGATAAGTGTCCACCTGAAATTCCAAATTCAGATGAAACACTAAGAAGGATTTGCTATGATAAGGCTCATGAGATTTATGGACCAGATCTTCCAGAGGTAGTTGTAGAGCGTCTTGAAAGAGAGCTAAACTCTATTATTTCAAATGGTTTTGCCGTAATGTATATCATTGCACAGAAACTGGTATGGGACTCTAATGACCACGGCTATTTAGTAGGTTCAAGGGGATCTGTAGGGTCTTCTTTTGCAGCAACTATGTCAGGAATTACAGAAGTTAACCCACTTTCACCTCATTATATCTGTCCTGAATGTCACTTTGTAGACTTTGACTCTCCAGAAGTTAAGGCTTATGCCGGAAGTTCTGGGTGTGACATGCCAGACCGCGACTGTCCTAAGTGTGGGCATGAATTACTAAAAGAAGGCCATGATATTCCATTCGAAACTTTCCTTGGATTTATGGGAGATAAAGAGCCCGATATCGACCTTAACTTCTCTGGAGATTACCAAGCTAAGGCTCATAAATATGTAGAAGTAATCTTTGGGGAAGGAAAGGCCTTTAGAGCAGGAACTATTGGTACCATGGCAGAGAAAACGGCTCTTGCCTATGTCTATAAGTACTGTGAGGAACGCGGTCTGCATAAGAGACGTGCAGAGATGAGACGTATTGCCGAAGGTTGTACAGGTGTTAAACGTACAACAGGGCAGCATCCAGGTGGTATTATCGTAGTACCTCATGATAGAGAGATTTATGAGTTTACGGCTATTCAGCATCCAGCTAATGATACAACAACACCTATTATTACAACGCACTTTGAGTACCACTCCATTGACCATAACTTACTGAAGCTAGATATTCTAGGGCATGACGACCCGACTATTATTCGTAGGTTAGAGGATATTACAGGGATTGATTCTCATACTGTAAAGCTCGATGATAAAGATGTTATGTCTCTGTTCCATAGTACGAAGGCTCTTGGTATTGAACCTAAAGATATTGGAGGCATCCCACTGGGGTCATTAGGTATACCAGAGTTTGGTACAGACTTCGTTATTCAGATGTTAGTTGATGCTAAACCAAAGAGTTTCTCTGACCTTGTTCGTATTTCAGGGCTTTCACATGGTACAGACGTATGGCTAGGAAATGCACAGACACTTATTGAAGAAGGAAAAGGAACGATTTCAACGGTTATTTGTACACGTGATGATATTATGACCTATCTCATTAATCAGGGGATGGATAAGGCCTTATCCTTCACTATCATGGAAAGTGTACGTAAAGGGAAAGGGCTTAAGCCTGAATGGGAGGAGGAAATGCTTAAATACGGTGTGCCAGATTGGTACATTTGGTCCTGTAAAAAGATTAAGTACATGTTCCCGAAAGCCCATGCAGCAGCTTATGTTATGATGGCATGGCGTATTGCCTGGTATAAGATTTTCCATCCACTTGCTTATTACACAGCTTTCTTTAGTATCCGTGCATCTTCTTTCTCTTATGAACTTATGTGTCAAGGGAAAGAAAGATTAGAATATCATATGAAAGAAATTATGAGTAAAGGGAAAGAAAATCAGACAGCTAAAGAGCAAGATACTTTAAAAGACATGCGTCTTGTTCAGGAGATGTATGCCCGTGGCATTGACTTTATGCCAATTGACTTAGCTGTTGCAGATGATAAGAAGTTCCAAATTATAGATGGTAAGATTATGCCGGCCTTAAGTGCTATTGATGGACTTGGGGAGAAAGCGGCAGAAGGGATTGTAACAGCTATTAAAGATGGACCTTTCCTTTCAAAAGAAGACTTTAGAAATCGTGCTAAAGTAAGTAAGACTGTTACAGATAAAATGTCTGAACTAGGCATACTGGGAGATTTATCAGAATCGAACCAGTTAGATTTATTTTAGTTAGAAAGAAACAGGAGAGAAAGATGAACCACAATATTGAGATTAGTGATTTAAACTACTATGCAGAGGATTATGATTTAGATGGACTTATAAGAGTAGCTGACAGCGTAGAGGCAGCTTTTGTGTTTATGGAGCAAGATGAGATGGATGATAAATACTATCGTAATCGCTATACGAATATAGAGCCTTATATGAATCTTAATCATATTATTAAGAGTGTACATCACTATTTAGAGCAAGATGAGCTCAATAGCTTATTTATTTCATTTGCAGTAGAGTATGAAGGTAAGCTTACTGTATTTGACGGCAGAGAAGAACAATATGAGGGGTTAGAGTTGGGTGACTTAGAACTTGGAGAGAACCTCATTTATGGCCTAATTGTTCAGTTAGTAGATGAAGCTTATACTTTTAAGGAAGTCCTTTATAAAGATGGAGGCCTTAAGCAGCAATCAGAAGCAGTACCTGTATTTGATGCAGGGGAGCTTAGAGACCTTATGGGCGACTTTATTATGCAGTTTATATAATTATAAATAAAAGTCCTTCAAAATAGATAGACCTATTTTGAAGGACTTTTGCGTGTATTTATTTTGTACGCTCAAAATTTTTATAACGTGTACCTTGGAAAGTAAGCTTACCCATATCTCCTTCTACAAGATAGCCATACTCATTAGAAGCTACATGAAGTTCTAAGCGGTCACCACTTTCAAATTCAAAAGTAACATAATAGCTTGTAGAGCTACTAGAATGAGGCATACTGTCATGAGTATTATGGGAATGGCTAGTATGATTGCGCTTGGCCACAACTTTAGCAGGTACAGTAAGTAGAGGTGAATGATTATTTTTGTTCCAAGTTATAATGCCTTGTACAAAAATAAGGATAAACACCGTTATAATAATGAAGAAAACAATAAAAAATATAAATGGAAAAAGTGTATCTATGAAAGAATACATGCCAAAGCCAGAATTAAACCCCATTTTTAAATCCCCCTCTAAAGTGTATATTAATGTCAGTATAATTGAAAAAAGTTTAATATTCAACAAAGATTCTTGCCATAGCCTAGTAAAAGTAGTTATAATCAAGCATAGAACATAAGACATTTTTATATACTACAAGAAAGGATTTATTATGCTAAAAAAACTTTTGCTTTTTTTTATGGGGCTTTTTATTATTCAATTTGGCGTGGCTTTATTTTTAGAACTAAACTTAGGTTCTGATCCTTTTACCATTTTCACACAGGGAATGGCAGGCTTATTAGGAATAACTCCAGGGGCAGCTAATCGATTGTTAACAGCAGTTATTTTCCTAATTATTTTTATACTTGATCGTAAAAATATACATATTGGTACTTTCCTAAGTATTTTATGTGTAGGAGTGGTATTAGACTGGATGCTGCTTATGGTAACACCATTTCAATTAAGTACATATCCACTTGTTATAAAAATTATTTTATTTATAGTAGCATGTATCATTATTGGCATAGGGGTACCTATTTTAAAATGTGCTACTTTAGGTGTGCCACCTAATGACCTTGTATACTTTACAGTTATGGACTTTTTAAGTAAACCATATGGTCAAGTACGTATGATAACAGATATTTTATTTGCGATTGTAGGTATTATGTTAGGCGGTGTTATAGGCATAGGAACTTTATTATGTATCTTTTTACTAGGACCTATTGTAGAATTCTTTTTCCCTAGAATTGAAAAATTTGCAGCTACTTTCTTAGCAGAAGATGTAATGGAAGCTGTATAAATATAAAAGAAAGAAGAAGGACAATATATGCAATTTAAAGATTATCAACTTAGTAGTACACTTATAAAAGCACTCGATTTATTGCATTTTCATACACCAACCAAAGTACAGCAAGCTATTATTCCCCTTGCTTTAGAGGGCAAGGATGTCATTGTAAAATCACAGACGGGAAGTGGTAAGACAGCGGCTTTTGCTATTCCTATTTGTGAGAGAATCAATTGGGATGAAAATAAACCTCAGGCCCTTATCTTGACGCCTACACGTGAACTTGCTATGCAGGTAAAAGAAGATTTTTTCAACATTGGTCGATTTAAGCGTATGAAGGTAATGGCTCTTTATGGTAAGTCACCTTTCCATATTCAGCAAAAAGGTTTGAAACAAAAGACACATATTGTAGTAGGTACACCAGGGCGTGTACAAGATCATTTAGATAAAGGGACTTTTATTACAGATGAAATACGGTATTTAGTTATAGATGAGGCAGATGAAATGCTAAGAATGGGTTTTATTGACCAGGTTGAAAGCATTATTAAAGCCCTTCCAAAAGAACGTGTCACTATGCTCTTTTCAGCTACTATGAAACCACATATTGAAAAGCTCTGTGAGTCTTATATGATAAATCCTGTTACAGTAGAAATAGAAAGCACCACTCTTACTGCCGACAGAGTGGAACAGGTTTATTATAAGGTAGAAGATAGAGATAAGATGCAGGCATTAGAAGCTATAACAACAGTAGAAAGTCCTGAAAGCTGTATGATTTTCTGTAATCGTAAAGAAGGTGTAGATTCAGTATATGAAGGGCTCAAACAGCTAGGTTATCCATGCGTTAAAATCCATGGTGGCATGGAGCAGAAAGACCGCTTTGCCGTTATGGAGGACTTTAGAAATGGACGATTCCGTTACCTTGTAGCAACAGATGTAGCTGCTAGGGGGATAGATATTGAACATATTACCCACGTCATTAACTTTGATGTGCCAGAAGACCTTGAAAACTATGTACACCGTATAGGACGTACAGGTAGAGGTGGTAAATCAGGGAAAGCCCTTATGCTTGTAACACCATTAGAAGAAGATAGACTAAGCGACTTAGAAGACTATATTGGGCATACGCTCACCTTGGGCATGCTTCCAAGTGAAATAGAGGTTAGGGAGGCTAAAGCGCATTTTGAAAAGAAAATGTCTACACCTATGAAAAAGGTTCAAACAAAAGGTGAAAAGCTCAGTGCAGAGATTATGAAGCTTCATATTAATGCCGGTAAAAAGACAAAAATGCGCCCTGTAGATATTGTAGGGACACTCTGTAATTTAGAAGGTATGAGCGCAGATGATATAGGCATTATTGAGATTCAAGATATATCTACTTTTGTAGAAATTCTTAATCACAAAGGAGACTCTGTATATAAACAGCTTCAAACAACTCCTATTAAA
>JAHLFD010000142.1:0-10387 GCA_018883975.1 Candidatus Niameybacter stercoravium | reverse complement strand
TAGCCGCATCGTAACTAGGATAAAGCCCCTCTTCTAGGCACTCTAATATAAGAGCAGCAGTAGCTACTGTTGCTAATCCTTTTCTCCTGTGACTAGGATGTGTATCTACCTCTATTTCTAGTCCCCCATTATAAATGCTATAACTAGATGCCCCGCATACTACTTGCCCCTTATATAAAATGCAGTAACCTCTTCCTCGTTTTTCAAAGTCTTCCAATGAGTCAAACTGACCAGTAAAATCCTCTGATAGCGCATGAAGTGAAGCATTCTTTAAAATATTTCCCTCCATCCTTTTTAGCTCGTATTCTTCTGCAAGACCACCTATCAATATCTTTAGACGTTCACACTTTAAATATTTAGGATCTTGTTTAAAGGCATAACGTGTTACTTTAACCACGCGTTCTTTATAAAGCGCCTCTATTTGAACCTTCCACTGTTCATTTTGGGCAATGACCAACTTGCCTAAAGGTATACATTCTAACAATTTCCTAGCAGCTTCGCTTTTTACATTACCTGCTAAAAATACAAAATCACCGACTATAATTTGCGCTACTGTAGGGGCATCTAAATCATCTGCTATTGCAATACCCATATGTCCTTCTAAACATGAACGAATCATTGTATCATGCATCTGTACAAATAAAGGCGTTAATCTTTCCCTATTATTTTTATCTACTTCATAAAGCATATATTACCTTCTCCTAAACTTTAATTTATTTTACAATTTCACTATAAAAGGTCTAGGCTATTATGCCTAGACCTTTCTTAATCTCTCTCCGAAACCATCATACCTACTCCCGAAATGGCCAAACACACTAAACCACATGCTGTTACATAAGGTAACGCTAAAAAGTAACCTATTAAACTTCCAATCAAAGTTCCACCTGTGACAAAACGCATTATTTTCTTTTCAGAACTCATGCTCTTCCCCCTATTTGATTTGACTTCGTTACTTTTCTAAAAAATCTTATACTTTATTCTATCAAACAGGAGGGTTGTTTGATACTTTTCTAGAAGGAATTACAATGAGGTTTTTCTATAGGCTATCAAAGTTTTTATAATGGTTCTACCTACCATCTATTAGGATTAGTCAGACGTACTACTTCTTCTCCTAGTTCTCCTAATTCATCCTTATACTGTGCATAACGCATTCTTGTTTCGGACTCCTTTGGCAAATGCTCTATGCAAAGTTGTAAGCAATCTATGGTCTGCTGTAAGTACTGGAAAATACGATCTGATTCAATGATTTCACTCTCTTTGGCATTTTTAAGCTTATCAATATGTATCAAGGTACGACTTTTTGTATCCTGATACACTGTATCTAATTTTGATGTATAATTTTTAGGTTCCATATAACACCTACTTTCTAAGAGATTTAAGTCTCTAGACTTATTGTATCATATTTTTTCTAGATAATCCCCACTCAATAGACAAAGCATTACCGCTTCTTTTTTCTCCCTGCTTATAAAATAAAATCAATTTAATAAAGCTGTCTTCTCATTTGATCTACCACCTGCTGTGCGGTTTTACCTTTAGTATCTATTATATATTTAGCTAATCTAATATTACAGTTACTTTCAATGTAAAGGCGATTAATGATATTATAAAACTCACCACTAATGCCATATGGCAACCTATGACGTCTACTTAATGCCTGTATGCTTTCCTCCTTATCACCACAGTAACGTAGCATATACACATACTGATAAGGTCTAAGAAGGGCCATCATTTTATCTTTATGGGCTTTTATATCATATACAGAATGTCCTGCACCAAAGTCAAATACCCCTATAGGATACTGATTAAGAACTTGTTCAATATACATAAGTTCAAAAGGATTCATATACTGATAATAAGCTAAAGCCTCGTTATTTTTTTGCAGCTGCCTAACGTACTTCTTATTATATCCAGACATTTGGGCATAATATTTATGTCTCATACCGTCACAATCAATGTAGGGTAATCCAAGTTGCTTTGCTAATTTTTTTGAAACAGTTGTCTTACCTACTCCCATAGGTCCTATAAGAATAATACATTGTTTTTTGTTATCCATTAGGCTCCCTCCTCTTCTTTATCTATATGAATAACTGCTCTGCCCCTATACATATGCTCGCCTATTTTCTAAACTAAAATAAAAGCGCAAGATAGAAATCTAAAGATAAGGAATTAGAACTATGTATGATGAACAAGCTGTTAAATCACAAATTGAACAAGTAGAAAAAAGTTTAAAACAAACCCACTATACACCTGGTGAAAAGTTAAAAGTAGGTATAGACCTAGGTACTGCCTATATTGGCATAGTCGTCTTAAATGAACAAGATGCACCTGTAGCTTCTGAGCTTCAAGAATCTCATGTTCTTAAAGACGGGATTATTGTAGATTATGTAGGTGCTCTGCATATTGTTAAACAACTTAAGGAGAAGCTTGAGAAAAGATTAGGCGTTACGCTACTTAAAGCTTCTATTGCTATGCCTCCTGGTACAGAATCTAGTATTAAGACCCACTCTCATGTTATAGAAGGCGCCGAAATGGAGGTAAGTCACATCCTAGATGAACCTACTGCAGCAAATAATGTACTCCACATTTCAGAAGGTGTAGTTGTAGACATTGGTGGTGGCACTACAGGCCTTTCTATTTTTAAAGAAGGTAAAGTAGTGTATGTGGCAGATGAACCAACAGGCGGAACACACCTCACCTTAGTCTTAGCAGGTAGCCATCACCTCTCCGTTGAAGAAGCTGAATCCTTCAAAAAAAATCCCACCCATCAAGGTGAAGTACTCGGCAGTGTAAAAGCTGTTATTGAAAAAATGGCTACTATTGTTAAAAATCACATTCAAGGTTATACAGTTGATACCATTTATTTGTGCGGCGGTACTTGCTGCCTCCAAGGTATGGAAAAAGTATTTGAAAAAACAGTAGGTATTAAAACGATTAAGCCTAGTAATCCTCTCCTGATTACACCTACCGGTATTGCTATGAGTTGTGAACCCTTTATACCAAGTAAAGCTCATTATTAAAAATAAGGCTCGGGCATAAAAGCCTGAACCTTATTTTTAATTTCCTAAGATTTTTTCAATATTCGTCTAAAGAAAGACTGTTTTTTGGAGTTTTTCCTTTTTATTAATTTTTTATAGAAGTAAAATTTAAATTGCACTATAATAGGCCTGTATAACTTTTATAAATTTTAGAGGAGTCTATTATGCAAAGTTCTTGTTCACTCAAAAAAAATATTTGGAAAAACTATGTAAGTTACCTTATCCCTACAGTGATTGGTATGGTCACCTACAGCCTCTACTGCCTAGCTGATGTATTATTTGTTTCTCTTGGTGTAGGTAGTAATGGCCTGGCAGCTTTAAACATTTCACTTCCTATCTTTACAATTTACTCCGCTCTTGCACTTCTTATTGGTGTAGGAACTTCTATTACAATAGGTGTGTGCAAAGGTCAAGGCCTTCACGAGGCCTCTAACAAACTACTTACTATGGCACTTTTAACCATTGCTCTTTTAGGCAGCTTTTTTACACTGATTAGCGTTCTCTTTACTGAGCAACTTGCGCTCATTTTAGGTGCTGATCCTGTTATTTTAACAGAAGTTATCGCCTATTTAAAACCTGTTTCATGGGGTGTTCTATTTTATATGCTATCAGGTGCTCTCACCGTTATTGTACGTGGAGATGGAAACCCTAATCTGGTTATGATTGCTGGGGTAGTGGGGAATGTTGTCAATATTGTTTTAGACTATGTATTCGTTATGCCTATGGGACTTGGCACTTTTGGTGCAGGTTTAGCTACAGCTATTGGGTTTACAATCAGTATGGTCATTTTGCTCTTTCATTTTATATTAAAGAAAAATACAATCCATTTTACTAAACACTTTTGGGATTTAAGCCTGTATAACCGTATGCTTAAAAATGGTGTAGGGGCAAGTATTTTAGAAATTTCTACAGGCGTCACTATCTTTCTTATTAATCTTGCTTTAATGAAGGTAAGTGGTGCCACTGCTGTTGCTATATTTAGTGTTATTTCTAACATTAGCTTTATTGCCAAAGGTCTATTTGGTGGTATGGCTCAAGCTAGCCAGCCTATTATCAGTCTAAACTATGGCCTAAAAGACTTTAAAATCGTACATATTGCCTATCAATTTGCTATGTGGGTAGCGGGAGGTAGCGGCCTTCTAGCCTTTCTCCTCCTCGCTCTATTTTCAAAACCTATTATAGGAGGTCTTGTTTCAACCCAGCCAGCTGTCGTAGCACAAGGTATGAAAGCTATTCATCTGTATTTTATCGCTTTTGCTTTTACAGGTTTTAATACAGTACTTATGTATTATTTCCAATCTATAGAGCGATCCTTTTACTCAAGTCTCATGTCTTTTATAAGAGGAATTGGTCTCATCTTTATTCTCCTTCTTATTCTGCCTAGATGCTTAGGAGAAGCTGGCATATGGCTTGTATTACCTGTTACAGAAATCATTACTTTTATCATCTTTATAACCCTAAAAAAATACTTTGTAAAACTTTAACAAGAAAGTCCTCTATACTTAAGATAGAGGACTTTAACTATTTTCTTTAGATGGGAGCTTACCCATATATTTTTTATAGGTTTTACTGAAATAAGATAGGTTAGGAATCCCACACTTTTCTGCACTTTCCTTTACATTATATTTACCAGAACTTAATAAGCTTCTAGCATACTCACAGCGTAAAAAGTTAATATACTCTATAACTGTCTGACCTGTAATCTCTTTAAAAATACGGCACATGTAATACTTACTAAAACCTACTTGTTTACACAGTTCATCAATAGTAAGCTCTTCTGTAAAATGATTTTTAATATAGCCTATAGCTTTCTTAACTGTTTCCATCTTATGATTCCATCCATCTGCTGTTAACGGACTCTTAATAACACTATAATTTCTATAAAGCTGAGTAAATAATAAAAGGACCATTCCCTGAACAGCTGATTTGTAATGGGGCCTTCTAGCATTCATCTCCTCTATAATATGTTCCATATAACTAACAGATAGACGATCTTCAATGAGGTTCTGCACAGCTACTTCTTCTATAGGCATTTGAAAACCTTCACATAGTCCCTTATCTACAATTAAGCAATAATATTCTAATACAGGCGAGGTTGTATAAATAAAGTGTAATTCATTAGAATTGACCACCAGTAAGTCTCCCTCCTTTACTTCCACATGGTTACTGCCACATGTAGCAACGCCACTTCCCTTCACAAAGTAAAGTATTTCAATATTTTCATGGTAGTGGACAATAAATTTCTCCTGAGTACTATCTAAAGTGTCGTAGTGAAAAATAATAGGAAATTTAGGATCGTCATGACGGTGATGTTCATAAATAATAGGATTCATACGCTACTCCTTGAGCAATATCGTGTTAATTTAAAGCAAAATTCATACTTTATTATTTATCTTATCGCTATATAATGAATCTATCAAGATACATTATATAACTACAAATTTTTTAGGAGGACATCATGTATTTATTACCACAACCAAAACACTTTTCTTTAACAGATGGCCAGTTTATCATTAAACCTTCTACATGTTTATTATTAGATGGCACTTGTGACTTTGATGATTTAAATGCCGCTGTTACACTTCAAGATGAAATCAAAGCTGATTTAGGTTTTACACTTGCAATCAGTAAAAGCTTTAATGCAGCAAATACACTACATACAATTCAGTTAGTGAAAAAAGCTGGCTATGCCAAAGAAGGTTATGAACTTATCATTACTAACGAAGCCATTACTGTATACGCTTCTACAGGTGCTGGTATTTTCTATGGTGTACAAACACTTCGTCAAATCATTCGTCAAGCTGGCGCTTTGGTACCTGCTTTAACTATTCAAGATGAACCACATTTTGAAAATCGTGGCTTCTATCATGATATTACACGTGGAAAAGTAGCTACACTTGAAACACTTAAAACATTAGTGGATCGTGCAGCTTTCTATAAATTAAATCAAATTCAACTTTATGTCGAACACAGCTTTGCTTTTGCTGGACTTAGTGAAGTTTGGGTAGATAAGGACCCTCTTACTGCTGAAGAAATTTTACTTTTAGACCAATACTGTCAAAAACGTCACGTAGAACTTGTACCATCTCTTTCTACATTTGGTCATTTCTATGAAATTTTAAAAAGCAAATCTTTCAATCACCTTTGTGAGATTGATACTACAGGCCAAAAAGACTACTCTTTCGTAGACCGTATGGCACATCATACACTTAATACACTTGAAGAAGGTAGCTTCAAGCTTGTAGAAAAAATGCTTAATGACTTTATTCCACTTTTCAGCTCTAATCAATTCAATATCTGCTGTGATGAAACATTTGACCTTGGTAAAGGCCGTAGTAAAGCTAAAGCTGACGAAGTTGGTACAGGAAGACTTTACGTAGATTTCCTTAATAAAATTATTAATTGTGTTAAAAAACACAATAAGCAAGTTATGTTCTGGGGGGATGTTATCCTTCACCATCCAGAATTATTAAATGAAATTCCTGAAGATGTAATCTGTTTAACTTGGGACTATAGTTCTGGCTGCAGTGACCATGCTGTAAGCAAGATTGCTGAAACAGACCGCCCTCAATATGTATGTCCTGGTGTAGGTGGCTGGAGTATGCTTATGAATCTTATATGGAATTCTTTCGAGAATATCCGTAGAATGACTGAATATGGCAGAAACCATGGTGCAATTGGTGTTCTTAATACAGACTGGGGCGATTATGGACATATCAACTTATTCGGAAGTTCTATGCCAGGTATGATTTATGGTGCTCACCTTTCATGGAACCCTGTGACAGAGGAAACAGATTTTACTGATATGTATAAAGCTATTTCTCGTATTGAATACGGCGATGCTTCTGAAAAACTTGTAAGTTTACTTCATCAGTTATCAGGACGCCAAGGCTGTGGCTGGTACGATGTTGTAAGATGGAAAGAACTTCAACATAACCAACATGATGAAGTACAAGTCCTTTCAAATCTTAATGTAGAACGTATCCTAAACGGTTACCAAACTGCTTTAGATGTAGAAAAAGAACTTCTTACACTCTCTTTAGGTATACGTCACAACCACTTTGACCTTCAAGAGTTTATGATTTCTTCTAAATCTATTCAACTCATAGATACTTTTGTTCTTACTTTAATTCAGGATAAAGTAGGTACACAAGAAGCTATTCCTGCACTTTCTAAACTTGAACTTGCCGCTGCACTTGAAATTTGGTTTACTGAGTATGCTGCAATCTGGAGAGCACGTAACAAAGAAAGTGAACTTTATAGAATTAGAGAGGTCATTACTTATATGTGCGGTTACCTTCGTGATACTGCTCTTTAAGAACAAGCTACTTCTTTAGATAAAATATACAAACAAAAAAGAGAGATAAAACTTATTGACATCGTTTTATCTCTCTTTTTTAACGTAATGTATTACGCATTTGATCAAATACTGTACTTTCAAAAATAGTATTAATAATAGCCAAAGTAGGCCCTAATAATAAGGTCAGGATAAGACTATTCATATTGATTAGTGCGCCTAATAAAAATACAATGACTAAGGCAAGCATTAAAGCCCCACACTGCCATACTCTCTTCTTAGATAAATATCTTGTTTTAGCTTGAATTTTCTCAAAAGGCTCAAGCTTACTTTGATTAAGCTTTTCAAATAAAAACTCAAAAGCTAAGTCTGAAGCTATAATAATGATTAGACTAAGTAACATGACTTCTCTCCTCTATTTCTTAAATTAAACTCTTAAAAATCACTTTTATTCTACTGCTTTAATATGTAGATAAGTTGAACTTTTAAATAATCCATGTATTTGATAAAATTGTCCATTGTTCATTTTTTAAACCTGTGTTAAGCTAAGGAAAACTTTGTATAAAGGGAGGATATTTATAACATGAGTTCAAAAGTTGTCTTAATTCTTGTAGACGGTATGCGCCCTGATGGCATTCTTGAATGTGGCCATCCTTATCTTTCTGCATTACGTCAAAATAGTAGTTATTCATTTTCAGCTTCTACCATTATGCCTTCTGTAACCTTACCTTGTCATACTTCTCTTTTCTTCAGTGTAAATGCGGACAGACATGGTATTACCACTAATACATGGATGCCACCTGTACGCCCTATAGAAGGTATTTGTGAAATCGTCAATAAATTTGGCAAAAAAACTGCAATGGTTTACAACTGGGAGGAACTTCGCGACTTAAGCCGCCCTGGTAGTTTAGCTTTCTCACATTATGAACGTATTCCTCATGATCACCAAACAGCTTTAGAAAACGAGCAAATTATGACAGATCTTACGCTTTCCTATATTAAGAAAGAAAATCCAGATTTTCTATTCCTCTATTTAGGTTATGTAGATGCCGCTGGCCATAACTTTGGTTGGATGACACCAAACTACTTTGAGGCCGTTGCTAATGCTTCTTCTTGTATTGAAAAACTTATAACTAGTCTTCCAGAAGGCTATGAAGTCATTATTACAGCTGATCATGGCGGACATGACCGCGGACATGGCGCAGACATTCCAGAAGATATGACCATTCCAATCATTGGACATGGCCCTTCTTTTACTGAGGCCCATGAGTTCTCATCAGCAAATATTAAAGACATTGCACCAACTATAACGCACCTTTTAGGTCTTCCAAATGCACCTGAATGGGAAGGTAAATGTCTTATTTAATAAATTTAATAAAAAAATCCAATCCCTCCTATTTCTACGAGTGGATTGGATTTTTTATTTTATGCTTAATACTTATAAACATTCTTCAATATCTATTTCTGCCTCTTGCTCTACTTCCTTTTCATAAGGGCATACATAAAGATTAACCCCTAAACCTACTAAGGCACCATATAAAGTATAAAGTGTACGCTTCAGCCCATAGAAAAATGGCATTTGAATGTTTGTTGTTGTACATAAAATGGCACATAATACAATACATCCTGGAAAAATAGCCATAGGCTTTTTAAAATAGATAGCTACTTGAATTAGCAAGAAAATACTTAAGCAGGTTGCAATAGTCTGTACATAAGCATTATAAGGTAAAAAGCTTAACGCTAATAAAACAATATTGGAGATAATACTTCCATAAGCTGTCCCCCATACACGATTTTTAGCATTCTGTACAGAACCATCTTTATCTCCTTGAATGACGAAAATCGCTGCAATACAAGCAAAGAATGGGTCTGGTACCCCCATATATGCAAGCGAAATAATGCAGATGCCTACTGCAAGTAATGTTTTAATCGTTCTCATCCCTATTTTAAGTTGTGTTCCCATTATTCGACCTCTATTGATTTTATATTCTTGTTCACTCGAATATTATTATAATATAGTTTTTAAGAAAGTAAATTAGGCTATATAGAGAAAACTTATGCCAAAACCTTGCTCTTCTTATGCAATATTCTTATGTGCCTTCCTTTAATTCATAAGTTTTTTAAATAAGTCTATCTGTATATTTTTCTAGAAATTATGTTATAATTTAACCATATATTAAAAATTATATTTTTTGAGGAGGATAAGGAACTATGCTATTAGAAAAATTAAATGATGCTGTCAAAGATGCTATGAGAAATAAAGATGCCGTTACAAGAGATACACTTCGCGGTGTTGTAGCTGATATTAAATTAGCTGCTAAAGAATCTAAACATGATCTAGATGAAGCTGAAGAACTTGCTATCCTTAACAAACATGTTAAACAAGTTAAAGAATCTATTGAAGCTTATACTGCTGGTAATCGCTCTGACCTTGCTGATGAAGAACAAGCTAAGTTAAGTGCACTTGCTAGATTCCTTCCAAAACAAATGACAGAAGAAGAAGTAAGAAGTCTTGTAGAAAAAACTATTGCTGAGCAAGGATTAGATACTTCAAACAAAGGTCTTCTTATGAAGAACTTAATGCCACTCTTTAAAGGCAAAGCAGATGGCAAAATGGTGAATGAAATCATTGCAAGCTTTGTAAAATAATTAATTCATTTTAAAAAAGGATACTGCATAACCAAATTGTTATGCAGTATCCTCTTTTATTCATGTTTACGATCCATGTCTTGCTTATAGTCTTCTGTAGCCATCTTCCATCCCATATACGCTACAAGCCCAGTACCCATGTTATCTGTCACTGCATTTTCTATACCCCCAATATTCTGGATAGGAGACATAGCTGCTAGTGGTATAGGAATAAGTGGTTCTTCTTCAGACTGTTTATTAGGTTTATTGTCCATAATACATTCCTTTACCTATGGTGAAAGACTTAAACTTAATGCTATTGCCTTATTATGAACCGCTTTACCTCTTCTTATTCCTTTATTTATTTAAAGCCTTATCTAACCTTTGTAAGATTGTCATCATTTCAGCTCTTGTTACAGGTTTAGTT
>JAHLFD010000141.1:0-19066 GCA_018883975.1 Candidatus Niameybacter stercoravium | reverse complement strand
GTATATATCTGGAGTAGACCAAAAGACAATTTATGAATACGTAAAAACAAGGTTAGAAAAACAAGCTGGTGAAAAGGCTGTCCCTCAGGATATATGCTATATTTATAATTTTAAAAACCCTTCCACACCTAGAGTGATTCGTATGCAGCCAGGCGAAAGTATACGTTTTAAAGAGGATATGAAAGAATTTAGACAGTTTCTTATAGATGGATTAGGTGCTAAATTAGATAGTGTTGAAGCAGAGAGAAAAAGGCAGCATTTAATAGATAAATTAGATAGTAAAAAGGAACAAATATTAGAAGAACTTAAGAGCTATGCAAAAGAGCAAGGCTTTATTGTTAAGTTAACTCAAGAAGGTTTAGGGTTTATTCCTCTTGATAAGGAAGAAAACCCTATTTCAATGGAACAGTATGAACTTCTAGACCAAACTACAAAGCAAGAGATTGAGGAAAATATTGATAGGCTTTCGGATATGGCAGAACAAGTACTTGCAGATATTAGAGATGCAGAAAAAGAGTATAGTCAATATATGAATGATATTAGTGAAGAGATTGTTCTTCATGAAGTAGGCTATTTTATTAAACATCTGAAAGAAGTATATGGGAAATACGAAGTGATTAAAGAGTATCTAGATGAAATTTTACAAGATATATTAGAAGATATCTCTATTTTTAGTGATTCACAGTCTGCAGAAAACCAGGATATAAAAAGTATTTTTCCATGGTTAGGGAGTAACAAGGTAGGAGAACGTGTAGGTCATTATGATATCAATGTACTTGTAGATAATAGCCAGCTTCAAGGTGCACCAGTAGTTACAGCAAGAGATTTAAGCTTTGCTAGACTAGTAGGTAAGATTAAGGTAGATACAGAGTTAACGCTAAACCGTGTAGATTTTAATAACATTAGTGCAGGTCTTTTACATGAAGCTAATGGTGGATATCTACTGTTATATGTTAATGATCTTTTAGATTATCCAGGGTCTTTTGAAGTTATTAGAAGAACACTTAAGACAGGAGAAGTTAATGTAGAGAGTTTAGCGATTTCTAATATTACAACGAGTTTAGGTATGTTACCACCACCTGTTCCTGTAGATTTTAAGGTGATTTTAATTGGTGATTATGAAGTATACCGTGTGCTTTGTGATACAGATGCAACTTTTAAAGATTTATTTAAAATGAATATTGATTTTAAAGATACTATAGATGGAGATAAGACTTCACTCTTACGATTTGCAAGCCAGATAAAAGCTTTTTGTAATAAAGAACATTTACCCGATGTAAGCTATGAAGGTGTATTAGTCTTGGCAGAATATAGCCATAGGTTAGCTGAAAGTCAAGAAAAAATGAGTGCCAATATACAACCTGTTACAGACTTAGTAAGAGAAGCCAGTGTTTTTAGTAAAGATCTTATTACAAAAGAACATATTGTGAAGGCAAGAAGGGTTAAGACACTTTTTAAAGAAACCTTACAGAAAAATATAGAAGAAAAATATGCAAAGAATATCTATCTGCTTGATGTAGGTGGAAAGAAAATAGGGCAGGTGAATGGATTAGCTGTATATGATGTGGGGGACTTTATGTTTGGGAAGCCTGTTCGCATTACTGCTACAACTTATAGGGGGAAAAGTGGTGTAGCAGATATTGAAGGTGCAGTTGGATTGAGTGGAAGTATTCATTCAAAGGGGGTTCAAATTATTACAGGCTTTCTAGGTAATTATTTTGCACAAGATTATCCTCTTTCATTATGTGGGAAGATTTGTTTTGAGCAAAGTTATGGGGGAATAGATGGAGATAGTGCATCGAGTGCGGAATTGTATGCTATTTTATCAAGTTTATCACAAGTTCCTATTAGGCAAGGGGTTGCTGTAACAGGTTCCATTAATCAATATGGGCAGATTCAACCTGTAGGAGGCGTCAATGATAAGATAGAAGGATTCTATAGAATTTGTAAGCAAAAAGGCTTAACAGGAAAACAAGGTGTTATTATTCCAAAACAAAATCAAAAAGACTTAGTACTAGATGAAGAGGTAATAGAAGCAGTCGAACAGGGGAGATTTCATATTTATGCAATTAGTTCCTTTAAAGAAGGAATAGAAATTCTGACAGGCGTACCGGCAGCGCAGGTTGAAGAACGTGTGGCATGTAAATTGAAAGCTTACAGTAGTGAAGGACAGAATAAGCCAATGCGAATTAAGAAAAAAGTAAAATAAATGTCTTATAACGAGAAATAGGGGCTGTTGCGTGGCAACGGCCCTTTTCTTTATGTATATGCCAAAAGAAATTGATGTGAACAAGCCGCTGTAGGGGAAGAAAGTAATGAATAATAAATTTATAGAAATAAAATAAATAGAAAGAAAAATAAATACTATGGTATAATATTCTAAATGAAAATTGGAAAAGGA
Source organism: Candidatus Niameybacter stercoravium (assembly GCA_018883975.1). GTDB lineage: Bacteria > Bacillota > Clostridia > Lachnospirales > Cellulosilyticaceae > Zhenhengia > Zhenhengia stercoravium. The sequence continues at coordinate 16,665 of JAHLFD010000141.1, read as the reverse complement.
GATGTTCCATGAAAAATACTATACTTTCCGTATTGGTTGAGAATAACTATGGTGTTGTTGCGCGTATTGCGGGTTTATTCACAAGAAGAGGATTTAATTTAAATAGTTTTACAGGAGAGGAGACACATGAAAAAAATATTTCTAGAATTACTATTTCTGTAACAGAAGATGAAAATTCTCTCTATCAAATTCAAAAACAGGTAGAGAAACTTATTGATATTAAAAAAGTTGAGGTACTTGATAGCAAGCAAGATATTATTCGTGAACTTGCCCTTGTTAAAGTGACTCTAAAACCTGAATTATGCAATAAGATTAAAGAACTTACTGAGATATATAGTGTAAAAGTCATTGATATTGATACAGAGGTTATTGTATTCGAAATCTGTAACAGTAAAGATATGATAGATGCTTTTATAGATGTAGTAAGACCTTTTGAGATTGTTGAAAGTGTGCGTACTGGTGTAATTGCACTTCAAAGGGGTAATCAGCATATATAAAGAAGTTTTTTTATAAAGAAGAATATTATTGAAGGAATTTGGCGACATTTTCTAAGACAATGTCACTTTTAATAGGAAGAGATAAAAGAAATCTATAAAATGTTTTAAAAGGAAGATATGGTAAAAATATCCTTGTAAATAAACGCATAAATATGCTACACTAATTAAAAATACTATAGAATTAAAAGGAGCTAGTTTGAATGGATACAATTCAAGACATGACATTAGCTCAGTTAAGAGAACTTGCAAAAGAAAAAGGCCTTAAGAATATTAGTAAGCTTAAGAAAGCTGAACTCATTGAAGCACTTACCCCATCTCAGGAAATCCAATCTGAAATCATCCCAGAGCCTATTGAAGTGGAAAATTTAATAGAAGATGAAGAAGAAGTCAAAATCAGTAGGCAAGACCGTATGGTAGGCGCCGGCATTTTGGAAATTATGCCAGACGGCTATGGTTTTTTACGTGCACGTAATTTTATGCGCGGTGATGATGACATTTATCTATCAATTTCACAGATTCGACGTTTTAATCTTAAAACAGGCGACTGGATTGAAGGGGATATGCGTAGACCTAAAGAGGGAGAGAAAGCAGGAGCCTTACTCTATGTGCATAAAGTAAACGGTGACAGACCAGAAAAGGCTAAATACCGTCCTAACTTTGAAACGCTTACGCCAGTATTTCCAAATCAAAGACTGTCTTTAGAATATGATGAGAGTGTATTATCGACGCGTATCATTGACATTATTGCCCCAATAGGAAAAGGTCAAAGAGGGCTTATTGTAGCACCACCTAAAGCAGGGAAAACAATTCTCTTAAAGCATATTGCTAATGCTATCACACACAATCATAAAGATGTCTCTCTTATTGTAGTACTTATAGATGAGAGGCCAGAAGAAGTAACCGATATTAGAAGAAGTATAGAAGGACAAGATGTACAAGTTATTGCTTCTACATTTGATGAGCCGCCAGAACACCATAAACAAGTAGTGGAAATGGTACTAGAGCGTGCAAAACGTATGGTCGAACAGGGAAAAGACCTTGTTATTCTGTTAGATAGTATTACACGTATGGCAAGAGCGTATAACCTTACTATTCCACCAAGTGGAAGAACTTTATCAGGTGGATTGGATCCAGCTGCACTTCATATGCCAAAAAAATTCTTTGGAGCAGCGCGTAAGATAGAAAATGGTGGAAGTTTAACCATTCTTGGGACAGCACTTGTAGAAACAGGAAGTAAAATGGATGATGTTATCTTTGAAGAATTCAAAGGAACAGGCAATATGGAACTTGTATTAGATAGAACCTTATCAGAACGCAGGATCTTTCCAGCAATTGATATCTATAAGTCTGGAACAAGAAGAGATGATCTTCTTTTAAGTAATGATGAGGCTAATGTAGCTTACAATATTCGAAGAGAGATGAGTCGTGGTAATTCTGCAGAAGTTACAGAGGACCTTATTAATAAGATGATCAAGTATCCAACAAACAAAATTTTTACAGAAAAAATGCTGAAAAACGATTATTAATAAACCTTGCAATTTAAAAAAAGACATGATATAATACTAACGTTGTCATAATAGTATTGTTAACGTATAAATTAACATAGAAAGTACTATGAAAGAGGTGAATAGCATGAATAAAGAAATCCAACCAAAATATGAAGAATTAGAAGTAGTTTGTAACTGTGGTAACGTAATCAAAACACGTTCAACAAAATCTGACATCCGTGTAGAGGTTTGCTCAAACTGTCATCCTTTCTATACAGGTAAACAAAGAGCTGCACAAGCTAAAGGTAGAATTGACAAATTCAACAGAAAATACAACGTTCAATAATCGTAAACAAGAGGGGTTGAGAGGATGGTCTCAACTCTTTTTTTATTTATAGATTATTTTATTTAAGGAGGTGCAGTATGGCAAGGACAGATATAGGGGGTCAAGCAGTTATTGAAGGCGTTATGATGAAGGGAAGAAAGTTATACGCCGTAGCTGTAAGAAAACCAGATGGTGAGATTGAAGTAGATGTACAAGACACAAAGAGTATCCTAGACCGCTATAAAGTGCTAAGATTACCGATTTTACGAGGTATTGCAGTATTTATAGAATCCTTAACATTAGGTGTGAAAACACTAAGTTATTCTGCAGAAATCTTTGGAGACGAAGAAGAAGTGGAAGAAAGTAAGTTTGAAAAATGGCTTATGGAGAAGTTAGGAGATAAAGCTGAGAAGTTTTTAATTGGTGCAACTATGTGTGTTTCTTTTGTATTAGCAATTGGTATCTTTATGGTTCTACCAATGCTTATTAGTACTTTATTTAAGAACTTTATTGACTCTTCCTTTGTACTGAACCTCGTTGAAGGTGCACTTAGGATTTTTATTTTCTTAGGTTACATGAAACTTGTAACTTGTATGAAAGATATTCAGCGAACTTTCCAATATCATGGTGCAGAACATAAAACGATTAACTGTTTAGAACAGGAAAAAGAGCTTACAGTAGAAAATGTAAGGTCATGTACAAGACTTCATAAAAGTTGCGGGACAAGTTTCCTTTTTGTCGTTATGATTGTAAGTATTCTAGTATTTAGCTTATTTACAACACAAAATGTATGGCTTAGAATGGTTACCCGTATTGTAATGGTACCAGTTGTTGCAGGTATTTCTTATGAATTTATTAGGTGGGCTAGAAAAGCAGATAGTAACAAGCTTGCAGAGCTTTTAAGTAAACCAGGTATGTGGCTTCAAAGAGAGTTTACAACAATTGAACCAGATGATGAGCAAATAGAAGTAGCTATTGCTGCGATAAAAGGAGTTTTAGATAATGAGCATGCTGAAGGATCAGCCAAAAAATGTAACTGTTAATCAGCTTATTGCAATGGGTAGAAATGTCCTTGAAAGCTATGAAAAGATGGATGCTGCTATTGATGCAAGGCTACTTGCACTTTATGTGTTGCAGTGTACATCAAGTGAACTGATTCTTCATGGCAATGATGAAGTTGCAGATCATATTAAAGAGTCTTATATGTATATGATTGCAAAACGTATTCAAGGGATACCTCTTCAATACATTACAAAAAGTCAAGAATTTATGGGACTAGAATTTTATGTAGATGAGCGTGTTCTTATTCCGAGACAGGATACAGAAACGTTAGTAGAAACAATTATAGAATACAGCAAACAAAATAGAGTTGAAAAAGCAGTAGAAGTAGGCGTAGGTTCAGGATGTATTAGTGTATCACTTGTGCACTACATAAAAGGGCTGAACATAACAGCGATAGATATTTGTGAAAATGCACTTGTAGTAGCAAAGAAAAACGTAAAAGCGCATCAGTTAGAGGAACATATTACCCTCTTGCAAAGTGATGTCTTTAAGGATTATGATGGAGAAGAAGAAAGTCTAGATCTTATTGTGTCTAATCCGCCATATATTACATTTGACGAGTGTAAAGGGCTTATGGGAGAAGTAAAAGAGCATGAGCCTCGTAAAGCGCTAACTGATGAAGGCGATGGCCTTAAGTTTTATCGTGAAATTACTAAAGAAGGTAAAAAGTACCTTAAGAAAAATGGTTTATTAGCCTATGAAATAGGATATCTACAAGGCGAAGATGTATGTAACATTCTTAAGCAAGAAGGTTTTTATAACATTAAGCTTATACAAGATTTAGCTGGAAAAGACAGAGTTGTTATAGGCATGAAATTATAAATAATGATGAGGTGAATGGATGTTTGATCAGCTTGACGATTTAGTACAAAAATTTGAAGACATAGGTGAAATGATTAGTGATCCAATGGTAATTGCCGATCAAGAGAGATGGCAAAAGCTTATGAAAGAGCATAGTGATTTAAGACCTATTGTAGAAAAATATATCGAATACAAAGATACACTTGCAGCAATTGATGATGCACTTATGATGCTTGAAGAAAAGTTAGATGATGACTTTAGAGAGCTTGTAAAAGAAGAACTTAATGAGAATAAAAAACGTGTAGAACCACTTGAGAACGAAATTAAACTTTTACTTCTTCCAAAAGACCCTAACGATGAGAAAAACGTTATCGTTGAGATCCGTGGTGGTGCTGGTGGAGATGAAGCTGCACTCTTTGCTGCAGACCTTTACCGTATGTACAACCGTTATGCAGAACGCTGCAAATGGAAAACAGAGCTTATGGAAGTTAACGAAAGTGGAATCGGTGGTTTTAAAGAAGTTATCTTCATGATTAAAGGGCAAGGTGTTTACTCTAAACTTAAATATGAAAGTGGTGTACACCGTGTACAACGTATTCCTTCAACAGAATCAGGCGGTCGTATCCATACATCAACAGTTACAGTAGCTGTTCTTCCAGAAGCTGAAGAAGTAGACGTTGAACTTAACATGAATGATGTGCGTATTGACGTATTTAGAGCTTCGGGTAATGGTGGACAGTGTGTAAATACAACTGACTCAGCTGTACGTGCTACTCACGTTCCAACTGGTCTTGTTGTATCTTGCCAAGATGAAAAATCACAGCTTAAAAATAAAGAAAAAGCACTTAAAGTACTTCGTGCTAGACTTTATGATATGGAACAAGCTAAACAACATGCTGAAATGGCAGCAGAAAAGAAAAGTCAGGTAGGTACTGGTGACCGTAGTGAACGTATTCGTACTTACAACTTCCCACAAGGACGTGTAACAGACCACCGTATCGGTCTTACACTTCATAGATTAGATTCAATCCTTGATGGTGATATTGAGGAAATTATTTCAACACTCACTACAGTAGACCAAACTGAAAAACTTAAATTAGTAACTAATGAATAAAAAAGATGCCTCTTCTGAAGAGGCATCTTTTTTGTGGATATTATTTTGAAGTATAGATATCTTTTTCAACATTGATGAAGATATCTGCAATAATGTTATAGGCTTTACCCCATGCTTCCATAACTTCTTCGGTTGCACCATCGCCTAATACATCTTTAAGAGCTTGTAATAAGTTTTGTCCTACGATTGGGTAGTGTTCAGGTTTGACATTAAGTTCTACGTGTCTTGCACCGATTTTTTGTACCGCTGGAAGAAGTGTTTCTAAACGGTCAATATTTTGGGCAGCAGCTAATACTGTCATAGCTAAAGCCATTGGTTGAGCACCTGATTCTTGTTTGCTCATATCAAACATAGCTTTTACTTCTGGATTATTTTCAAACATAATTTTATAAAAATGAGTTGTAATTTCTACACCTTTTTCTTGCAATACAGGAACTGTACTTTTAACAACTTCAATTGTTTTTTGATCTAACATGGTTAAATTCTCCTAGCAAAGTAATGAACGAATGGTTTTAATTTAGAAAATAAAGAAATAATAAAGTATAAAGTATTAACCTATAATAGGTTGCATTAGCATGTTATTTAGTAAGCAAAAGGGGGAATAGCATAAGCTATATTTGAACTTTTACTATAGAGATAGCAGGCCAGAACGATAAGGGGTGTTGTTGGAATAACGGGAAGGAAAGTACCTACTATCCCTATAAATAAAAGTAGGGAACCTAATATGAGATAGGTATATTTTTTTAAGTCATTTAACATATTTATAGTCCCTAAGTTAAATGTGTATATGTTTTACATATTTAATTTAACATATTTTGCTTTAATGTGCAAGTAAAATATACATTTAAAATGTGTTATAATAGTTAAAGTTTAAATGGAAAGGATGCTACAACTATGCAACTATCTAAATTTACCGATTATACATTTCGTGCACTTGTGTATTTAGCTAGACATACAGATAAGTTATGTACAGTAGAGGAATTGGCAACTTATTTAGATGTATCAGAGCACCATATGAAAAAGGTTATACATCAGCTTGCTAAAACTGACTACGTACTTTCTATAAAAGGTAGGTCAGGTGGCCTAAAGCTGGGAGTATCACCTTGTGAGATTAATCTAGGAAAAGTGCTTAGGATGACAGAAGAGACAGGAAATATGGCAGAATGCTTTAGTAGAGGTGAAATCTGCAAGCATGTACAAGGTGGCTGTAAACTGAAAGGTATTATCCAAAGATCTCTTAATAAATTTATAGAGGAATTTGATCAATATACGTTAGAAGATGTTTTATAGTAAAAGAAAATAAAGAGAGAAAAGCTAGCACAGGCCATTACCTTTTGAAAAACATGGCTCTATGCTAGCTTTTTAAGTTTTTAAGAATTCTTAGTTTCTTCAAAGTCTACATCAATGATAGGTTTACCATCAGGAGTAGTAGTTGGTTTTGAGTTTTTTTTAGGTGATCGATTAATGTTAATATGAATACCTAATTTATTACGCCATTTTTTAGGAATAAGTAAGGTGATAAGACTAATAATGATGGCAATGCCAGCAACGCCTAAGGCAAAGGTAATGGCAATGCCTATAATAGAAAAAACAACAGATAATAAAACACCTACCAGTGCAATGACAGGAATAGCAATAAGGATAGCAAGTATAATTGCCCATGCACCAGTTATATCATGACTACCTATTTTAAAGTGGAAATTTGATGGTTTCATTTCAATTTCTCCTATCTTTTTATAACTGTTTTTATATGTCTTAGTATAACATAGCTGAGTTATAATATGAATAATAAGTAAAGAGGATCAGCGGATGTAGTGTTGCATTGTATAATATGGGTTATACCAATAAGGATTTTATATCGGTTAATTGGGAATATGTTATCTTTCGTAAGTTAGAAAATATGAAAGAATAAATAGTTGCATCAAAAGTTCTAGAAGTTACTAGTTGACAATAGTACATAATCGTCATAGGATATATCTATAAAATAGTTTGTATACGAACTAATAGGAGTGAGTAAAATGGATAAATTCGTATTTAGGTGTTCAAAGAAAACATTATTAATATATGCAGCTATTGTGTGGATGTTTGCGGGGGGGATGGTGATGAAACTAGGTTATGAAGTTTTATTAGCAGCACAAGGCTATAAAATGATTTCTGTTATAGTGGCTGTAAGTGTATTTTTAATTTTCTATTTTAGTATTTTTAGTAAGATGGTCTATAAACATGAAAAACGTATTAAAAATAAAGAAAAAGAAAAGCTATGTGTCTTTTCGTTTTTTGATGTAAAAGGTTATGTCATTATGGCTTGTATGATGACCTTAGGAGTAGTGATTCGTTCTATGAGTTTCATTCCGCCTATGTATTGGGCACCTTTTTATGTAGGATTAGGGACAGCTTTATTTAGTGCAGGGATTCTATTTGTTAGAGGTTGGCTAAAATGGGAACAATAAAAAGGGAAACAGAGTCCTTTCAAATTATTATGATGATTAAAGAGATTTATTCACTTATGAATAATCATATAGGATTGGGAATGAGAATGAGTGGATTAACTAATCAACAGGTTATGATAGTGAAGATCTTAGCTCATAAAAAAGAGATGACACTTACAAGCCTGTGCAGTGAACTTTCTTTAACGAAAGCTACAGTATCAGGTATTATTAAAAGATTAGAAGAAGCAGGCTATATAGAGAAGACAAAGAAAGATAAGGATAAGCGTAATACTTATATTACCTTATCCTATAAAGGAAAGGAATTTGCTTATTCCTTTAAGAAAGCTATGAATGATAGTTTTTGTAATGTATTTAAGGAATTAACATCGGAAGAATTAAATCAGATTAAACAGTCCCTAGAGATACTTATTAATAAAATGCAATAAAAAAGCTGTAGAGTGAGCTCTACAGCTTTTTTATTTTACATTTAGTTGCCTAAGAATCTATCATAAGCTTGGTTATAGATTTCCATGTATCTTTCTAAGCCCATTTTGTTAAGTGTAGCAACATAGTTATCCCAATCAGTATCTACATTTTGTTGACCTGTTGTCCATTTTGCTTTATTTTGATTTACATAGTCTTGTAAATCTGTTTGAAGAGCTGATAATTCTTTAGATTCTTCTGGTGTTAAGTTCATGTTTGGAACAGCTGGTGCTAAGAATGGTTTGTACATTTCAAGACGCTCGTTAGCTCTGATTGATGATTCTGTTTGAACAAGGTCGTTCATTTCCATATCTTTTGTTTCCATTGTTGGAACATATGGACCTGGACATTCGCTAGATACGCCTGGTTCAAGTTCTACAACTTCCCATTTACCGCCATCTCTTTCTTGGAGACGTTTACCATATTTAAGTTTTAAAGAGTTTTCTTTTTCAAAGAATGAGTCAATGTAACGCATTGCAACTTCTGGGTATGGGCAAGTAGCAGAGATGATAGCTCTGTTTTTATCAATACCATAGTCAAATTGAGACCATAATTGATCACCATTTGGTCCTTTAAGAGGTTCAATTGCAATCCATTCAATATCTGTACCTTCTAATGGTCCGTTTGTAAGGTATGCACCTACATAGTCAGAGCTTCTCTTAGCCATGTATTGGTTGTGGTCTTGTGTGAAAAGTTCTGGGTCAAGAAGACCTTCTGTATAAAGTTTGCTTGTCCATTTAATGTAGTCTTTGTAACCTTCTTGGATAGGTGTATAGATAAGATCTTGTTGATCTTCAGAAAGCATCATACTTCCAGTAAGTGTTACAACACCGAATGCGCCACTGAAACCTGTATCACCATTCCATACGTCATATGGAGGAACTGGTTCGTAAGTCATCGGAATTTCATCAGCTTTACCGTTTCCGTTAGGATCTTGTGTTTTGAAAGCTTTTAAAACTTCATAGAATTCATCTGTTGTTGTTGGTACTTCTAGGCCTAATTTATCTAACCAAGTTTTGTTAATGCAAAGCTGAGTTGTAGGGATACCTGCATTTGCATTTACAGCTGGAATAGAGTAAATGTTACCGTCTGGCATTGTAATAGCGTTTTTGATATCTGGGCGCTCTTCAAGTACCGCTTTGATATTTGGAGCATATTGATCAATAAGATCGTTAAGTGGAAGGAATAATCCCATTCCAGCATATTTATTAATCATAGTAGAACTTAAACCTGAGAAGAAGATATCAGGAAGTTTATTTGATGCAAGAACTAAGTTAAGTTTTTCAGTTGCACCATCTCCACTTACTGTTTCGAAGTCTACTTGAACATTTGTTTTTTCTGCAAGTTCTGCAAATACTGGATAGTCATCCCAGTCGCCATTTCCAGGTTCGCCATAAGCGAAAGCTGTTAATTGGATAGGCTCTTCAACGATTGGATAACCTGTTAAGTTAACTTCTACGCCTGAAGATGAAGTGTTTCCTCCTGCTGCTGCTTGTGATTTGTTTCCAGTGCTACATCCTGTTACAGAAGATACTAAGAGCATTGTAGCTGTTGCTAAAGTTAAAGCTTTAGTGAATTTTCTCATAACTGTCCCCTCCGGTTGTTTGTAATAAAGTCATAAAAACGGATAAATTCTAGTGATACACATGTATAAATTAACTAGAAATAAATGTCTTTATGTCAGAATCAAATTTAATATATATAAATAATAACATATATTTTTGGTTTTTAAAGAGATTATGAACAAAAAAATATAAAAAATTAATTTTTTGTTTATAATGAACAAAAATACGACTAAAATTATAGAAATAAAGAGAGTGAAATGTAGCATAATGACGAATGGTGTAGTAAGAAAAAGGGAAAAAAGTTATAATAGGGAATAGATCAATAAGCGTGAAAGGAAAGAGAATATGTTAGCCATTGATAATTTTGTTGGGGATACACTTAAAAGATTAGAACAGATTGCACCATTAAATTGTTTAGATATACGATCTTATAAGAAAAATAGAAAAATTGTGATAGAAAAGTTAGAAGAGGGTTATAACCTTTATGAAGAAGGCTTTCATGAAGAGGTTTTTTATGACCTATCTAAGGAAGAACTTAAGAAGCTACTTAAAATTATTGAAAAGAGGGAATTTCCAAGAAGTAATAAGTTAAGACTTTATGTACTAGATTCGAGAGAAAGTAGTGTTGCAAGAGCGAATTATAGACAAGAAGTAGAAGAAGAGGAACAGGAATTAGAAAAAGTATTTCTGAAATGCCCCTATAACTTATTTACGCCTATTAAGAGTTTACTAGAGGAGCAGGGAGGGGAAATTATAAATGTAGATTTTAGAGAAGAAGTAGGTATACAAATGCTTCTTAATGAAGGTGTATATAGTTTATTAAAAGAATATGTAAAAGACGAACAGAATATAGAACTCTATACGTATTATTAGGAGATTAAAATATGAAACAAATTATAATAGAAGATAATAGTGTATTAGAAAAGTTTTTTAGACGTAATAGAAAGTATGAAGAAAAGATTATAAATGAGATTCAGGAGAATCTTCTATCTATTATAAAAGAGAAAGCTTATAAAATTAAAACAGTAAAGGGCTATAAATATGAAGGTAAGACCATTTATGAATATAAAATTCCATTAGATAAAGTTTTTTCTTGTAGGGTAGCGTACATTTATCAGGAAGAGAAGATTATAGTATTCTTTATTTCTCTTACTACTATTAAGCATGAGTTTACTAAATTGATTGCAGGGGTAGTAGGTGTAACGAAAAGTTAAAATAAGAATAATAGGTTACATAATTTAACAAATGTAAAAAGGAACCTTATCATAAAATGCTACGTCTAAGATGTATAAATCAAAACTTTTGATAATAAGGAGAGTATGAAAATGAAAATAAATAAAAAAATTATAGCTATGATGATGACACTTGCAATTGCAGGAAGCCTTGTAGGATGTGGACAGTCAAATACACCAGAAGCACCAGAGACAGGAGTTGTAACACCAGAAGAGAAACCAGAAGAAGGAACAGAGGGAGATATTGTAGCGCCAGAAACATCAGCATTAGCAGGTTTAGTAGAAACTATTACAGAGGGCATAGAGCTTCCAGCCCAAACTAATATGCTACCGGAGATGTTTGCAGATGCTTATGGAATAGATACAAGTTTACTTAAAGATTATTATGTAGGTGTTTCTATGATGAATGTACATGCAACAGAAATTGCAGTATTTGAGTTAAATGATGAAAAAGATACCGAAGCGGTTATGGAAGGTATTGAAAAAAGACAAAAAGCTTTAGAAGAACAATGGATGAGTTATCTTCCAGCGCAATATGAATTAGTTCAAAATTACCAAACAGCTCAAAAAGGAAATAAAATCTTATTTGTTATTAATGAAGAAGCAGACAAGATTGTAGAGAACTTTAACAATGTAGCTGAATAAGATTATACAAAAAGAGCAACTCATAAAAATGAGCTGCTCTTTTTACATATTAGGATTTTTTTATTTGTTTATTATCTTTTGGAATTTGTTCAGGTGCACGTCCTTCAGAATAATCAATAGTAGAAGCTGCTGTTTGACCACAGTTACACCATGCATTTGTTGTCGCTGTTTTTTTAGCTTTATTCATAGATTGCTTCACTCCTAAGCTATAAAATGAAAGATTTAAAAATAGTATATGGAGATTAGAAAAAGTCATGCTGGATAAAGAAAGGAAATTAAGATATATATTTCCACGAATATCCAGATTGACAAGAATATGTCAATGTGGTATCTTAGTTAAGTAAAATACATATTTTTAAATTGTTATTGTTAGATATAGTAGACGGGAGACTTGAGACATGAGTAAAAAAGTAGCAAAGATGTTAGTTGCTGTTATGATGGTAGCAACAGTAGCTTTAACTGTAGGATGTGCACAGCAAGCACCGGAAGTGCAACCAGAGACAACTACAGAGGTAAAAGCTGGAGAAAATGCAGATGCAGTAACAGGAGCATCAGCAGAAGAAGAATATGAAGTAACAGATTTAGAGTGGAGTGCACAGCCACAACTTGGAATCATCAAAGGTGATTATTATAAAGAGGAAGAGCGTTTCAGACAAGGTCATTTAGGGATTTTTGAAGTTGTAAAAAATGGGGATGAGATTGTTAAAGTAGAATTTAACGAAAATACACGTCCAAACTACTACAACCGTTTTTATCAAGATGTACCAAAACGTTTATCAGAATACAACTTCAGTATGGGTAAAGCTAAAGGTGCAGCATGGATTCAAAGTGTTGTTTTAGTTGAAAAACAAATGTTAGAAGAGCAAAGAATTACAGGTGACTTTGACGTTGTATCAGGTGCATCAAATAGTATTTACCAAGCAATGTTACCACTTGCAGAAAAAGTAGAGCCATTATTAGCTCAGCCTTCAAAACAAAAATTCTACGGTATTGCTGAAGAATTAGGTGGCGGTTTAACTGGTCAACTTAAAGTAATTGTAGAAGATGGAAAAATCATTTCTTGTCGTTATGATGAAATCTTCGCAGATGATCCAGCAGATATTGAAGAAGATAAATTAAAAAAATTCTACAGACAATCAAAATATGAAAGTGTTATGTATGATGAGCCATCAAGAATTGGTTTCAACGTACAAATGGATGCTTTAAATGAGAAAGTAGTAGAAACACAAAACTTATTAGATTTAACAGATCTTCCAGCTATTGAAGCAACAGGAGATTATGGTAAATCAGGTTATACAGAGCGTAATACTGCATGGGATAACTATCTTGCATTAGCTGAAAAACTTTTAGCTGAAATGGAAGCTGATAAAGTTTTATATTAATAGATAGAAGAAAGGGACTGTCTTTAGCGGTCCCTTTTTTATATGAATATTTTTAGTTCTAAAATGGTGTACGAGCCCCATACAATAGAGAGAGGGGAGGAATAAAATGAATGCATTTGGAGCGGCCTTACTTGCTTTAGTAGCAGAAGGAGGAGGCGTATTAACAGGAATTTTATTATTATATCTTTTTCACATTAAAAGTAAGAGACTTATCGGTATGCTTTTTGGAACGACTTCTGGGATCATGATTGCCATGATTTGTTTTGATGTGTTACCACATGCATTAGAGTCAGGTGAAAATATACTGATGATGATTGGTGTGATAATAGGAATCCTAATAGGAATTTTTTTAGAGGATTTTACAGAACTTTTAGGGGACAAGTTTGGAGCCGGTCATAACAAGAAAATGCATACCGGGCTGATTTTGCTATTAGGAATAGCTATACATAATATACCTGAAGGAGTAGCTTTAGGTACGTTAGCTGCTACGTCGCCTGAAACTATTTTAAAATTTGCTTTTGTTATAGGAATTCATAGTATACCTGAGGCTATAGCTGTGGCAATTCCACTTAAAATAGCTAAGACACCTTATAAGACTATTGCGATGATTCCTCCTGTACTAGGTGGAATCATGGGAGTCGGAGCTTTCTGTGGATTTATTATGAGTCAGATGGCAAGTTTTTTTATAACTGTTATGCTAGGACTTGCAGCGGGAATCATTCTTTATATTGTGTGTCAGGAACTACTCCCAGAATCACGTAAAATATGGAATGGAAGACTTACAACCATAGCAACGGTAGTAGGGATTATATTAGGAATGTTATTAGTCAAATAATGTTACATTTTGGCAACAAATCTTTACGACTATGCTTCATTATGTAAAAATATGCTAATATGGAGTGAGACATAAATAAGCAGGAGGCCTTACATGAAGCTTAGAAAAAGACTTATTGCCACTATGGCATGTGTAATTGCAATGAATAATCCCATTTTTGGGTTTGAACCTATAAATACTGTACAGACACATACATATGAAACAACAAAAGAAGTCATTATAGATATTAAAAATACAACGAACGTCAAGAATTTTAATGATACCTATTATATTTCCACTGATTTTATTAAATCTTATATACATGATGTAAGGGTAAAATGGGATAGTATAAATAAACAGACTATTATTACTGTTAATCAGAAAGACTATAATGTGAAGGTAGGATCTAAAGAGCTTATAACAGAAGAAGGCAGTTATGATTTAGCTAGTCCAGTAGTAACTTATAAAGACCGTACTTTTGTACCAGCTAAAGCTTTCATGCAAGCAGTAGGCGGAGATGTGAAGTATGATGCTGTGCAGAAAACGTTACAATTTAATGTACCACTAACGCAAGAAGAGATACTGAATCAAGCACCTATAGCAGACTTTGACTTTATTCAAGAAAGTTATATAGATGGGCAAGAAGTAAAGGTAATAGATAAAAGCATAGATTTAGATGGACATAATATTACAAATTGGCAATGGCAGATATCTGGAGATAGGGCAAGCTATAGTTCATTTGCAGAGCTAGGGGCTCATCTAGAAGTTGGAGAAAATGTAGTAGCATTGCGTGTTAAAGATTCACTTGGTAAATGGAGTGAATGGACAAATAAAAAAGTCGTAATTGAACCTAATCAAATTCCACTAATCAAAGCAGTAGAAGTAGATAAAAAAACTTATCAACAAGGTGAGCCTATTACCTTTAAAGATTATGAGTATGAAAATGAAGAGTGGGAAAAGATCACAGAAGAAAAGTGGACTTATCAATGTATCAGCCAAGATAATATGCCACTGATTGAAGGTAAACCTTATAAACTTTTTGCTGAGGGAATTTATCACGTTACACTTCAAATTAAAGATGAAAAAGGACAGTGGAGCTTGCCTTATGTGAAGGAGATAGAAGTAGGTAAAGAAGTTCTTCAAAGTGAGCTTACTTATCGCTTTACAGAAGGGCGTATTGGAGATATTTTAGAGAACTATAAAAACTTTAATTTCCAAGAATTTGAGGCCATTACACCGACACGTGTTACTTATACAGGTGCCACACTTATGATGAGTAATTCACCAGAATCCGTTCAAACTAAAGGTATCCTTTATGAAGATACTATTCAAGGAGAGGGACGTATTCTCTACCATCACAAAAATGCCTCTACAGATAAATCTAAGAAGAGATTCGTCATTGTAATGGAAAATGTGAATGAGGTGCCTATTAAAGTTGTGACTATGAATGCAAGTCATAAGGGACCTTCAACAGATGTTTTATACTTAGGGCAACAGGTTGCTTATGATATTTTAGATCAAAATCATGAAAAGCATTATAACCTGGCACCGGGGGAAAAACGCTATCTTTTTGATACAGGAAATAAAAATTGGTATCAAGGCCAAACTATTTCGGGAATGATAGACCTTTATTCACAAAGTCCAGTAAAGATTACCATTGCTATGGTAGGAGATCAAACAGAGATTAAGCATTTAGAAAATCTTGTGTATCTTCCAAGAGATGGTGTACATACAAGAGGAACATTCCCAAATGCAGATAGATACTATACAGTAGATGTTCCTAAAGATAAACCTTATAAGCTTATGTTAGGTTTACCATCAGGAGATATTGAACAACCGATAGAAGGTTATGATGCCTTAACAGGGCAAAGTACTGTCAATAAAGGTAACTATGGTGTTAAATATCATATTCGTACAACAGCTGAGGCGAATACAGGACTTCTTTTAAATCCAAGAGGTAATATCTTTAAAGGTGCTATTGGATGGGCAAACGATCGTAGCTATTATGCACCAAGTGGACATTTAAATGGTGCCAAAAGTGCAGCTAATATTGGAGTTGTAAAAGCAGGAGAAACAAAAGAGCTACTTTATATGTTACCAAATGGCTCAGCAGCACCTGTATTAATTTGTTTTATTCCAGAAAATTTATGGAATCAATACTAAAATATTTGTAGAATAGAATAGCCTCCTTAGTGAAAAGATAAAGATGCAATATATCTTATTGTCACTAAGGAGGATTTTTATATGCCAAAATTGTATTGTGGTGTAGAAAACTGTACTTATAATGCTGAACATTGTTGCTGTCTAGGTAAAGTAGATGTAGATGGTTCAGGTGCAACAGATTGTACAGAAGGTACTTGCTGTAACAGTTTTGTAGAAGATGATGGTGCTCATAATTGTAGTGGGACACCTGAGCCAAACTCAGAAATAGACTGCAAGGCAGAAAGTTGTATGCATAATGAAAACTGCAAATGTCAGGCAGAGAGTATAGAAGTTGTAGGTAATGGAGCTTGTCGCTGTGGACAAACAGAATGCAGTACTTTTACCAGAAGATAGCAGAATATGAAAAGCCATAAAAAGGCATACTAGACTTGTTAAAAAATTTAAGGAGGCATTAGCCATGAAAAACTCAACAAACAATTCAACAAATAACTCAAGCTACAATAACTCAACAAACAATGCAAACAACTGCGGAAGATGCAATAACTCAACAAATAACAACACAGGCTACAACAATTCAACAAACAATTCAACAAACAACTCAACAAACAATTCAACAAACAATTCAACAAACAACTCAACAAACAATTCAACAAACAATTCAACAAA
>JAHLFD010000140.1:0-26543 GCA_018883975.1 Candidatus Niameybacter stercoravium | reverse complement strand
GCTTCATACTGTAATTTTCCTGAAACTTTGCCTACCTTTTCTTCTTCGCCTATTAATACATGATAGATAAGACGATTTTGGCTTACTACTCTTCCTAATAACATACAATCTGTATTTTCTTTCATTACTGCCTCCTGAATTTTGGGCATAAAAATACCCCTGAAATAGATAAATAGACCTACTCCAGGGTACAGATCGTTTAGATAATCCTTATCTTAAAACTCTAGAACCGTACTAGGAGTAGTTGTAAATGTTGGTTGGTTTAATACTGTATTTTTGATTTTTAACATAAACAATCACTCCTCTCGTTGTTTGATAATTTCAGTATATTCTATCACTAATATTTTGTAAAGTCCCTCTTATCATTTTATCCTAACCATTGCTCATAGTACGCTACAATACCTAATCCAAATCCAATGGCTGCTCCTATTACTGTGCCTATTAGGATCCCCGCCTGTTTATAGCTCCATTCTTTCACTTTAGTCCACATATATCTTCCTCACTATCTTATATGTTTAATTGTTGTATAGATTCTATCTAACTTTTTCCTTAAAGTGCTTCTTCTATCTGGCACTAAGGTTAGGTTACTTCTTCTAGCAATCTCTAATACTACTTCATCAATAGTCATAGCATCCGTCTGGATAATGCCTTCTGTAATCTCATTCTGAAAAGCTACTAAGCACCTATCTATCTGCTGTGCTGCCCAGCTTGTTTCATGCTCAAGGCGCTTTCTTAATCGTTTTAAAAGTGTACTTTTATTCGCATATAAAATATAGTGATGCACCTCTACTTGCTCTAATCTTAGCTTGCTAATTAATTCATCATAATATTGCTTATTGGTAACCGTCATAGGCACAATCACAGGTCCTCTATAAGCTTCATCAATATACTTTAACATTTTATAATTAAAATCACGCCACATAGGATAATCTTGAAAATCACTTTGCTTAGCCTGCTCTGGTATATTTTCTCTTATAAAATAACCTATATTTTCTGGATCATAGACAAAGGCATCTTGTAAATGCCTTTTAAGCTCAAAAGCTGTTTGTGTCTTACCCGATCCAAATGCACCATTAATCCATATAATCATTGTGTTCTCCTAATCTATCAAAATGCTTTCTTCTGGTATGATGATATATCTTGAAAATAGTTCAACTTCTAAAGGTTCATCAAAATCTTTCTCTACAGTCTTAAGGAGTTCTATGCGCACAGGATACCCATTAAGGCCATCTCCCTTACACATAAAACCTATACTGCCTGAATACATCCTATGCTCAGGTTCTGCCTCTAAATATTCTTTAAGGAAAAAGTTAAGCTGCTCCCCATCTTCTGTCTCATAATGTAATAAGATTAAAGCCTTATCAGGCGGACAAATCTCCTCCAAATGCTTCATGTACTCCTCTTTAAAACGCTCTCGCTCCGCTGGCTCAATATTTTGCAGTATTTCTTCTAGCCTTTGTAAACTTTCATCATAGTAATAGCACTTTTCAACTTCATCTATATAGAAAGCACGTTCCTTTCCTGTTGCTTCGTCAAAGTACTGAACTCTCGTATTAGGCTCTGCCTTACCTATATTTACTCTAAAAGGATGCTCTATACTAACAGGATAATGAACTTCTGCCACATTCAAAATTATTGGCATAAGCTTATTTATATTATCTACTGGAAGCTCTGTATCATTTTCTAATCTATACTCACTTAATATAAGCTCTTCCATAGACCCCTCTAGCCAGGCCTTGGGTATAAGCCCTTTTTCTTTAAAGTACGTATAGGCCTCATAATCACTTTCATGGTAATACATTAATCGCCTTGCTGAACTTTCTTCCATAATGAATTCTTGACCTGCAAACTTTATAGCTTTAATATGCAAATTACTTAGGCCATACATAGGCTCATTCTGCAACCGCTCTATCATTCTTTCACGGTTAGTCTTATAGTCTTTTCTATGTATACTGCTCTTTTCCGCTTGTCCTTCTTGGTACAACACAAGTAATTTTCTTGTACCTTCTTCTTTTACTATACTTAATAACTGTATTTCTACCCCTCTTATAACAACCTGCTTATTGATAGCTATTTCTTCCTCTATCAGTAAGTATTCTTCTTTTAGCTTGTGCCTCACATAATCTACAAGTTTGGGCTGAATAAGTGGATAAGTCAGTGCCTTAGGCATCTCCTCACATAAGACTACTTTTTCTATTTCTGATTGAGGTAAGTCAGTAAATTCCTCTATATTGGCAAAGTATAATCTTCCAAAGGTTTCCTTACCCTTATTGATAACAGAGTAGACGCCCATATCTTTTAATTTAAAACCAAGTGCCCCCGTTTCCTCATAAAGTTCTCTCTCGGCCGTATCAAAGATATCTTCGCCTTCTTCTCTATGCCCTCCTGGTACCTCTAAGGTGTCTCTTTCCCTATGCTTGCAATATACCCATTTATCTTGATATCTTGAAACAATGACTGCAAACTCTAAAAGCTCATCTGCTACTTCTTCATAAAATTTAACCTCTATCATTTTTAATAACTCACCCTGCCTCGCTTACATTATTCGTGTGTAACAATATGTTTAACCACATCACCTATATTTAATAACTCATCTGCAAAGAATGATGGATATGCAACCTCATGACATTTAGCCCCCTCTAACGTACCCGTTCCATCAAAGAAGTTCTCATGTATAAACGCTAATCTCTCAACTTCATATTTTATACCAGTCTCCTCAAATACCTCTCTCTTTACTGCATCTTCTGCCGCTTCTCCTACATGCACCCCGTCGCCAATTGAGTAATAATAATCATCTAATTCATTCTTAGCAAAGAGTACACATCTATTTTCTATGATTCTCTAAAAAATTCTTTATTGCCCATCCTTGTGCCTTTATATACATTTTTGTTTCTATATCTTCTATTGAAATCCATTCAAGTTTATGGTCTATTTCTACGGGTTCTACAATCTTTTCTACAAGCTCACCATAATAGTAATACTGTACGGGATGAAAATACCCTAATTCCTTATGTAGCCAATACTCTTCCGCAGAACATATATAGGAACGTACATTAGCAGTAAAACCTGTTTCTTCAAGAATCTCTCGCTTTATACAATCCATATGATTTTCGTCACTCTCTAAGCCTCCACCAAGCAAAAAATAACCTTTAGGCGTTTTTACAACAGCCACTTTATCTCTATCTATACAAATTAGGTATGCACCTAATCTATCGTAATAAGCATTACCTTCAACTTTTTCTCCAAATGTTTTATCTACCAATGCATCCACTTCCTTCCTATAAAGTAACTATCTAGTTAACTAAGTATTAATCCCTATGATAGTTTAATAATTGGATAATATCTTTCATCATCTTCCTTAAAGGTTGCATTATACTTTTCCCATATTTTCTTCGATGCAATATTTTCTTTCAGTATACTGGCTGTTACAGATGCATATCCCAGCTCCTTTACTATTAGCAACATTTGCTTAAAAGCTTGTGTGCAAATACCTTGTCCCCATGCATCACTTTTTATCCAATATCCAAGACTGGCTATTTCATCATCTTTATGTACAAAAGATATAGATCCTACTGCCCTATCATTTTTTACTATTGCAAAACATCTTCCTCTCTTTTTAGTCTCCCATTTTGTGCATCCTTGTACATACTCTAAACCATTAATTGTTGTCAGCTTAGAATTAGGAGATAATTCTTTATGTAATTTCTTATCCGTGCTTAATATTTCTGCTAGTTCATCACTATATTTTAAACTTAATTGCTTGACTACTATCAGTTTTCTCACCTCATCCTCTTCTTATGGAATAAAATATCTATCTATTATGTATTTAGATTACAAAGGTAACAAAGGAACCACATATGCTCCCATCATGCATCTTAATTGGTGAAATCCCGAATCTATTTTTAGCCCATAATAGATGTGATGCCCTATTATGAATATCACAATAAGCTCTTACTTGATAAACGCCCTCACTGGTTGCTTTTTCAATACATTTTTGCACCAACGCACTCCCAATTCCTTTGCATTGATGCCCTTCGAAAACCTCTATTACATTAATAAAATCTTCTATTTTTTCTCCAACTGGTGCTTCAATCTGCCTTCTAAAACTCCATAAAAATCCTATTATCTGCTCCTTCTCGTCTTTAGCGACAATTAGACTCCCTCCATCTGATAATACTTGGGCCGTATAAGGATATTGGCTTATAATATGCTTTTTAGTATCCTCTGTACCAAATTCAATTTTCATAAGTTCTTCCCCCTCTTTATTTTGATAGTACCAATAATATTTTAAAAATTGCCTTCCTAATTACCTTACCTCGTTTCTTTTTGAGCAAATCTCATTCTACACATAGACCAATTAAATGAAGTTTGAGATATTTTCTTAGTGCATTAATATGTATTTCTTATCCTCTTAGCCATCCAAATATCTGGTTTGCCAAATCCATTTGCATCTGGGAATACTCCTACTATTTTGTAGCCTTGCTTCTCATAAAAAGCATAAGGATGGCGATCTAGATTGCGGATATTTTTAATCTTTTCATAAGTATCTTCAAAAAGGTCTCCTTCTGATAAGCTTGTCTTACCATCTTCATCATCTGTTCCAAGGTAAATCATAATACCGCCTTGCTTACGTACTTCTTCTTCTAAAGCTGCCACTAGCTTTGTCCCTATTCCCTTTGACTGATAAGATGGTTCTACTGCTAAAGGATGCAGTTCCCAGCCTGTCTGTCCATAAGAGGGGATGGCACCAATCATGCCTACTACTTTGCCTTCTTCTACTGCTACGAGAGCAATCCTTTCTTCTTGGACAAATTTCTCCATCTCTTCTAAGGCTTCTTCCTTTGTATCCCATGCATGTTCAAAACATACTACAAGAAGCTCTGCTCCTTCATGTATCCACTGTTTATTTTCTCTTTTAAGTTTTTCTATTTTCATTTTATGCCCTCCTTTAAATTCACTAAGAAAATAGCCTTTAAGAGTTATACTCTTAAAGGCTATTTATGTTCTAGCTATTTTATTATTATGCTGAGGCTCTCTAACCTCTTGTTGCCTTATATATACACAAGTATAGCATATTATATAATCATCTTACTATTCTAAACTCAAATATTTTATCAGATTCTCTAATCTAAAGGTTATTCTCTATTTTTATTTATAAAATGCATAGCCCAGTCGGAAATCGTACAATCCGCAAACATAGAAAAATATTCACTTGGTACATATATACTTCCGTCTATAAGCTTAGGCGCTACGCCCGCACTAAAAGGTGCTGACATACCTATTGCATTGACACTTTTATAGAAATATGAATCAAACCCAATTTGCACCTTAGACTCTATCATTCCATTATTTAATGTTGCAGTGTATGTGGCTGCATCCCATGCCACTTCAAAACCCATAGCCTCTGCTATATTTCTTAAAGGTAACATAACCTTACCCATATAATGACTAGGTAGGTTATGGCCTAAGTCTACTATCTCACCATCTACAGTAACTTTTTCAATGAGTACTTCACTCAGTGCTTTGTACACCTTCTCCATATCTATCTCTTTATTTGCTGCAGCTTTAGAAAGTATGGCACTCTTTTCTTCATGAGATATGATTTCTGACCAAGTTTCCATAGGATAGTCTTTAAGCTTAATAATGCCTAGTTTCTCTGCTCTTTCCATAGCTGGTAAAGCATAATGTGTATCCATAATAGGTGGCAATTGCTCCTTATCATTCACTGCTTGTAAAATCACTGTAATAAACTCAGCCTTTGTAATAGGTACATTCATATTAATAAGATGAGTTGACACTCCCTGGTCTGCAACAGGTACAATCTCCTTAGCTGGCTCACTTGCATATAAATTTATACTTGAGACTGCTATAAATGCCATTAATGTCCATATCAAACTTTTCTTCATTATTATTCACCCCCATTGATCAAACATTCAACTACCTTTAATAATTAGACGTATGCTTACAAAAAAAGTTCCTACTTTTAATGATCTAAGATTTCTAAGTAACGTGGTAAAAATACAGTAAAAAACTTTTGATCTATAATCACTTCTTCAACTAACTTTTGATAAGTTCTATACGCCAAATCATATTCTTCCTTTGTGATAGTCCCTTCATCAAGTGCTTCTTGCAATTCATCTTCATCTATTAAATGCACACTAAAATCAGGTGCTACGATAACATCTAAATATAAGTCTTCAAAATAAGGTATGTTTCTTTCATCTACACCATTTTCTTTAGTCATATCAAAATACCACTCTACAATTTCATTATCTCTATTGTAAATAGCTGTTACACACCAAGTCTCATTGTCTGGCAAAAAGATTATCCCCTTATAGCCATCATCACATAAGCATACTTCTGGATTATAATGTGCTTTTAATTTTCTTTTAACAGAACCCATTTTAACTAAGGAAACATACCCCTTCCATTCACCATCCACATACATCCATTTGTAAGAACGCTCAGCAAGCCAAGCCCAATTACTTCCATCTAAATACTTTCTTTTCATCTGTTCATTCCTCATTTTATTTAATCTTGTATCTATTTTATCTGTTTTTAGTAAAGTTTTTATGCATAAAATGCTTATTTCCCTTGTTTCTAGAGTATACCTGATTAAGATAGCATTTTAAATACATTATCCAAATATTTCGCTATAATAAGATTATATGAAATTAATTAAACAATGCTTCAGCAAGCCAGTTAAACTGTATAATATTTGCCAAATAGGAGAGTGATATCATGTCTTGTATGAATGGAATATGGTGTAGCAAAGATGCAACTGTAGCAATTATTGATGATTATTACATATCTTTTGAACCGGTTCTATATTTAAAGATGAAAAAACACCTTGAAAAGTTCACTTTCAAAATTATTTTTTAAGTGATTTTACAAATAATCACGACTATAAAAAGGCACCATTTCCTGAAAGGAGTAGTGCCTAACTTGTAGATTATTGTTCCTATTATTTTTATATGTAACTGACCTATTTAATAAGTAGGGGCTTCTTAGCATCAATAATAATAGATACCATCCCTAATTGCTCTAGGCTATTTCTTGTATCAAATCGGAATGACCTGCCTATACGTCCATCTGCCTCATTCCAATATTTATAATGAAATACACCATTTTCGTCGCAGTACTCTAAGAGCTCTACCTCAAAACCTACTCTTTCAAAAACTTTTTTGAAAGTTTGATAGTCATATACAATCTTATGCGTATAAGCTGGATGATCCTTTGGCCCTGGTCCACCTACTTGTACCATTTGCTGATAAGCTTCATTTCTAAAGTTTATATCAGGAACAGCGCAGCGTATATAAGCCCCCTCTTTTAAATAGTCAAAGCAATTTTTAGCAGCTACTATGCCCTCTTCTTCAGTCATATGCTCCCAAACATGCTCGGCTAGCATAGCTTCTATACTATTCTTGGAAAATAATCTTTTGAAATCTTCCTCATTTAGTACATTAAGTTCATTTTCCTGTGTACTTACCCATCCATCTAGTTTGGTCTGTCCTGCTCCTACGATTACTTTCATCCTAATCCCCTTTTACCTTTTATTTTCTATATTTTTCTAGGAATCTCTTTATTTTATATATCCAATTGAATTTCTTAAAGCCTCTACTGTCTTTGTTTCAATAACGCAGCTCCATCCCTTTAGCTCTGCTAATTTAAAGTAATGTTTTAAATCCATCTCACCAGTATAAAGTTCAAGATGATGTTGTTTACCAATAGCATCATGCATATGCATGTGCCTTATTTTGTCTATATGCTTTGTCATAAAATCCTTATCTTGCTTGCCACTTGAGTAGTCATGCCCAATATCCCATGTGAGGTAGCAGTTCTCATAGTTCAGGAATACTTCTACTGCTTCCACAATAAATGCTTTGTTATAAATACCTGTATTCTCAATAGTTAACCTTACATCTTTACTTTGCAAGGCCTGATCAATACGCCTAGCTGCCTTTGAAATATGCTCTATGTACGTTTCATAGTACTTCTCATACAGTTCTATTTTCTGGGTAGGTAATGTAACGTAAGTTCCTCTATTCATATGCATATTCAGAATGGGGATATGAGCCTCATTTGCAAATTCTATCATTTCTTCTATAAATTCTATCTGAGCTTCCCTTATGCGCGGATTAAAGTGTCCTATATCTAGGTCATCCGGTAAGTGAATGGTAAAATAGATATTATGCTCTAGTTGAACTTCTTTTAAATACTGCGCTGATAATTTATCTATTTGAAATTGTGGCATATTCATATTGATTTCTATAAAGTCTAGGCCTAATTCCTTACATAGATCTATATTTTCCATCAAACCTTCTAATTCTATAAGCGTAGGCATCCCTAATTTCATCCCATCCACTTCCTTTCATACTTATCTGTTTTGCTCATTCCACATGAGTGCACCATGCTCCATCTGTTTTACAAAATCATCTTTTCCATCGCAATAGGCTTCTATATCATTTGGATATTTTAATGCTAGAGTTTCTTTTAACCTTCCATATTCTAATGCTACGTCATCATGCGTTCTCAGATAATCACGTACTGCCAGATGCCTCTTGATATCTTCCGTATTACTCTCCTCAAATATATGTACTTGGTGTGTGCGTTCATCTTTGCCTTTTCTAAAATATCTTCGTCCTTTTATGCCAAACTCACCCATGCATTCATAGCCTATTTTTTCGAATTCCAAGTTAAACCCATCCACTTCTTCAATCTTTTTAACTACAGGCATGATATCAATAATTGGCTTTGCCTTTAGTCCCTCAACAGATGTACTGCCAATATGATGCACTTCAACAAGCAAATCCCCTAGAATATGTTCAATAGCCTTAGCCTCTTGCTCATACATCATTTTCCATTCTTTATTGTAATCTACAACTTGTACTCTCATCTTTGCCTCCCTTATAAAAATAAACGCAAATTTTCTTTAGCAATCTTTAGCAGTGATTATATCATAGCACTACTAATCTTTTGTATTATTCCGAAATCTACATTGATAAATTATTATTTTACTTCGTACATATTGCTTATTCTTATTTCTAATGTTATGGTCGTATTAAGAAAAATATTTGTAACAACAAATGAGGTTATACACTTATGACACAAGTAAAAACAGTATTAGATAAATTAAAAATTGAAAACTATAAAAACAGATTATTCTTAAATGTACCCGATATAGTTACGGAGTTACAAGGTATTTCTGCAGATTATCAGGTACAACAAACTCAATATGATTGTATATTTTCCTTTGTATTTTCTTTAGAGGAATTTGAAAAAGCTATTGATGAGGTTGTAGAGCAAAATTTACTAGCAGAGGGAGGCTACCTTTATCTGGTCTATCCTAAAAAAGGTAACAAACACTATGATACCTTTATCCACAGAGACAGTATTATGACACTCCCTATGGATGAAGATGGCTATTTCAAAGAAAGTTTATTAAAGTTTTCAAGAATGGTCGCTTTTAATGGCACTTTTACAGTCTGTGGCTTAAGACATCTCAAAAAAGTATCGAAAAAATCCACTAAACCTAGTCAGTGTGTAGACGATTATAAAGATAAAGTCACAGATTTAAAGGTCTATTTCCAAAGCCAGCCAGAAATCCTTGAGCGCTACGTGGCACTGACCCCAGGCTATCAAAGAGATTGGGCACGTTACGTCTATAGTGCTAGAACACAAAGCACTATTGATAAGCGCTTAATAGAGATGGCAGACATCTTAAAGCAAGGCTTCAAGACTAAGCAGCTCTATACTAAAAGTAAGCAATAAAATACCCTGTCTTATAAACCTAAAAAACTTACACTAGATGTGAAGTGAACCCCAGGCATAGCCTGGGGTTTTCTTTCTACATCTCATAACGTATATCTAAACTACTAGCAGTAGTTTCTACTCACTTATTTTAAATCTGCTACAAGTTTTCCAATTACTTTTCCTTATAAGAAGACTTAAGACTTACAATACGATTAAAGACTAAGTGATCTTCCCTACTGTCCTTTATATCTTCAATAAAGTATCCTTGTCTTATAAATTGGAATCTGTTTTCCTCATTTAATCTTGGTGCTAAGCTTTCTATTCTTGCGCCTTCTATCACCTTTTTAGATACTGGATTCACATCTTGTAAAAGTGTTTCTGCCTTTGGCATTTCTAAAAATAAATCTTCAAAAAGTCTTATCTCACATGGTATGCTATAGTCCTTACTTACCCAATGTATAGTGCCTTTTACCTTACGCCCTGTAAATCCAGTGCCACTCTTTGTATCTTTATCATAGGTACAGTGAAGTTCTACAATATTGCCATCCTTATCTTTAATAACCTCGTTACATTTAATAAAATAAGCATTTTTAAGCCTTACTTCCCCGCCTTGTATAAGACGTTTATACTTTTTCGGTGGATCCTCACTAAAGTCTTCCCTTTCAATATAAATTTCCTTTGTAAAAGGTATCTTACGGCTCCCTAGTGCTTCATTGTCACTATTATTTTCTATTTCTATATACTCCATATAATCGTCTGGTAAGTTTGTAATAACTACCTTTTATAATTATGGACTTCTTTTTTGGTGGCTAATTTTATTAAAATAAAGATAACTGCTGCGATCTATAACCTTTCTTGTAGGCCTCTATAATCTGTGGCATCTTATATAATATTCCTCTAGCTTTACATTCATCTGCAAACAACTGGAATAGCTGTCTGGCCTGCTGAGATACACATTTATACTGATTGCCATAAGTCCCTATATACTTTTCTTTCATTCCAGGAAAATGCTTATCTAGCTGACTATAAAAGTACTCTCTTTGCCCTATCCGCATAGTCATACCTATAGCAGGATAAATAAACTTTACGCCACTTTCATAAGCTTTTTTTACAATCTCAAAGATATTTTCCTCAGTATCTTCTATAAAAGGTAATAGGGGCATCATTAAAATACCTGTAAAGATCCCTTCCTCACTCATATTCCTTATGGCTTCAAAGCGTTTAGAAGATACACTGACATAAGGTTCTATCTTTTGAGCAAGGGCATCATCCGCTGTTGTAATAGTCATTTTTGTAAGGACAGGTGCCTTAGCTCTTATGGCCTTAAAAAGATCTATATCTCTTGTAATAAGATTACTTTTTGTTGCCACAGACACACCAAATCCATAATACTCTATAAGCTCTAAGGCATGCCTTGTTAATTCCAGCTTATTCTCAAGTGGATTATAAGGGTCAGACATAGAACCGGTAAAAATAGTGGCTTTTCCCCCTCTTTTACGTCTTAATTCACCTTCTAGAATTTGAAGAGCATTTTCTTTAACCCTTACTGTATCAAAGCTTTCAATATGATAACATTCACTTCTACTGTCACAATAGATGCAACCATGGCTACATCCCCTATATAAATTCATGTTATATTCTGCCCCAAACCAAGATAAATCCTTATTCTTAATCAGAATGGACTTGGCCGGTATTGTTAGAGTTTCCATCTTTTAAGTGTTGGGAAGTACGCCTTCATAGCTACTCTTGCTGCCTCTTCATCTGCATAAGGATTGCCCTTAGAGACAAAAGGAACACAGAACTCTATCATTTCCTCCATGGTCATATCTCCTACGAATGCTCCATCTTTAAAGCAGTATAAACAGTAATCTTCATTTTTACTGCCATCGGCATTTGTTCCCACTTCCTCCTCTTTTGTTAATGGCATAGCACAAGACTGACATAATTTCATTTCACACATAATATATGCTCCTTTCAATTTTGATTTATCTAGAGCATATCAAAATGAATATGACAACAGTATGTCTTATTTAAAAAGCTCCCTATACTTTTTTAAAGTTTCTCCTAACATATAGGCTACTTTATCTCTTACTTCCTTTGGTTCTACTACTGTTACAGCTGGGCCAAAAGATAGAATATAACCATAAATCCATTCTCCTTCTGGATAAGAAGCTACTACTTCTATACTCCCATCTTCACCATACTTAATAGCGTCTTCCGCAAACTGATCATAGACTCTAAAAGCCATATAAGGCTCAAACCTTAACTTAACTGTTATAACAGGCGTATCCTCCAAAGATTGTGGCTCTATAGGCCCTACCTTAAAATCCCTTCTGTGAAATTTTTCATCTATACACTGCAAGTGACGTATACGCATAAGTTTGAAAGTCCGGTAGGCCTCTTTTAATTTACAGTAAGCCTGAACATACCAAGATTGTCCTTTAAAAACAAGTCTAACAGGCGCTACTGTTCTTAAAGTTTTAACACCATAACTACTTAAATATTCAAAGCTTATCATCTTTTCTTCTATAATAGCTTGTTTAATCGTCGTAAACTTTTCTTGTTCTTCTTTGCTACTGCCCCATCCGGAAAAGTCTACTTCAATCCAATCATACTCACTTTTATTAAACAAACTGCCTATCTTACTTATAACCTCTTGTGTATCAGGGTATCTAGCGCCTTTTAGCACCTGAAGTCCCATTAAGATTTCACTTTGTTCCTCCTTTGAAAGTAAGGATTTATCTAGTGTGAAACTCTCAAGAAGTCTAATGCCCCCACCACTTCCTTTGCTTGTATAAATAGGAATACCTGCACTACTTAAGGTGTCTAAGTCTCTATAAATAGTTCTAGTAGATACTTCAAACCTTTCGGCCAGTTCCTTAGCTGTCACAGACTCTCTTCCTAGTAAAATATAAATCATCTCAAATAATCTGTTTACCTGCATGTTGTACTTTATTCCCCTATTCTTAAAACTGATTATGTACTCTGATTTGGTCTAGAATAAACTGGCCACATGCTTCATTAAGCTTATGGAGTCTATTCTCCTGTGCCCATCTCATGGCAAATGGGCTTGGCTCTTGGTTCATCAGTTCTTTAATCTCCTTGAACACTTCTTTTATACGAAGCTTCTTTTGAAGTTTATGTTCTATGATGCCTAGTTGTTGTAATGTACTTTCTGGATAAGTCGTCTTTCCTATGATGCCTACTGCTACAATAGCACCGCCTTCATACTTAAAAATCATATCGCCCTCAGAAATCTCTTCATGCCTACCTTCTATTCTACTTTCTTCATAAGCCTGGTTCTGGAATACAATATAATAATGCATAACTTATCCTCCTTACATTATAAAAATAGTTCCTATACTCATCTTACTATAAAATGGTAAAAAAAAGAGCCTTTAACATAAGAATTTTCAAATAAATTTCTTAGTTAAAAGCTTTTTCAGTTTTATTTTAATAGTGGCTCAATGTTAATCATATCTCTATGAATATTCATACAACCAATAGTCTGGTCAAGTGTTTTGGCTTCTTTACCAAATTCGCCATGTTCATCACTACCTGTAGTAATAAGCATATTATATTTCTTACAGAAGTCTACACATGTTTTGGTCATCATTTCACTATGTGTAGGATAGTAGCATTCAATACCTGTTAACCCTTTACTTCTTAAATCTTCAAGAACTGCAATAAGTTCTTTTTCATTTAACTCTTTAAAGTAAGACATAGGATGGGCAAGTACACTATAACCTCCTGCTTCCTTAATATCTTTACAAAGCTCCTCCATAGTCGGGAAGTGGTACTCTGGGAAGTCACATCCATACTCTCTATAAAATCTAAATCCTTCAAAAAGCTTCGTGGTAAGTCCTCTATCTAATAAATAATGAAGCCCTTTCCATCCACCTTTTCTACGGTCGTATTCATAGGCATTAAAATCTTCTAAACTCACGCGCTCATCTATTTTTGAAAGGTTTACAATTAAATCGTCACTCATACGTTGCATTTCACGATCAGCTAAGTCAATAAGTTCAAATAATTTATTATGGTCTTCAAAACCATAAGCAAGTAAATGGAGGACTTTATCCTTATAAGCTGCATTAATTTCTACACCACGGATTGGAATGATCCCTTCTTTGGCTGCTGCTTTTTGAAGTCCCTCCCAGGATTCTAATTTATTATGATCTGTAATAGCTAAAATGCCTACTTCTCTCGTTTTTGCTTTTTGTACAATTTCTTCTGGTGACATAGTTCCATCTGAAAAGTACGTGTGCATATGCATATCTACTTTCATGCTGCCTCTTCTCCTTTTGTCCTATGCTTTTTTATTCATTATAGCAAAAAACTTCATTTTTGACTAAATGAATGATTATGGAATAAATTTACATTCTATTTGTCTTGACTTTTATATGTTTTTCTATTATATTAAGTATATAGTTATTTTAAATGTCGCGGAGTGGAGCAGTTGGTAGCTCGTCGGGCTCATAACCCGAAGGTCATAGGTTCAAGTCCTGTCTCCGCAATGTCAAAAGCCTAGTTCCTTTGGAACTAGGCTTTTTCTGTTATATTTGTATTTTCTGCGCTACCCTTTTGCCATAACGTAAAGCACATGCCTACACATATTGTAAGATAAAAAGTTGCAAGCCTCCACACTAGTACAGAAATATTAAGCAAATTAGCTGGGAAAAAGAGTTTAAAGAAGGTGAAGAAACTTAACTCTGCTCCACCTGCTGCCCCTGGTAGTGGCACAAAACTCGAAATCATAAGCACAAATGCCTGAGCTGCAATCATAGAGAATGCAGAAGCATTTAATCCAAACGCCCTTAATATAAAATAAGGCACCAGAAAATATACTGTAAGTTGCAACGTGGAAAGCACTACTGTATAGAGAATCATTTCTTTATGACTCTTCATCCACTCAAAGCTTTTGTAAAAGCTGTCAAACTCTCGTAGTACATAGTGCTTCTTCCTAGCTACATCTTTAATAAGCTTCATTTTTGCTAACTTATTGATTATCTTAAATACAACCTGCATGGTAAAGCGTTTAAAACATCCAATAGAAAGCAGTGCAATAACGACTACCGTATTGACTAAAAAGCCAAATAGCACCATATATGTAAAACCACTTACTTTGGCCGAAAACTCACCAAGTTTCATACATAACACTACTAAGGAATAAAGGGTTAGTACCACTTGATAAATAATAAATTTAGTAAGCAAGCAGCTACTTGCTATACCAAAGGGGACACCTGTCTTCACCATATGTAAAGCCTGCATAGGCTGTCCCCCACTTGAAAAAGGTGTAATACAATTAAAGAACTGTCCAATCATAGTAGTCTGTAAACTACTTTTAAACTTCTGCCTTGGATGAAGTTTCTTCGTAATAAAGTGTAGGATAAGAGTTTCTAAAAGCCAGTATCCCGCCATAAGTAAGATAACTCCTAATATCCATCTAAAATCTAGTTTATGAATAAGGCTCACTATATTTTGTGATTCTGTCACTCCCACATATCCTATAATACCTACAAGCGCTGCAAAAATAATGATTAAATTTAGCTTCTTAACTCTCATTATCCTCCAAACCTATTTAATAATGCTTTAAGTTTAAAAGGTTTTGCTTTAGGTGTAATCTCTGTATAGAAAGTATCCCACATTTGGCACACATGATCTCTATGATAGAACAAGTGCCCCTCCCATGATTTCTCCGTAGCTCTCTTATAGAAATCTTCATCTGATGCAAGCTTTTCTAATAAAGCCTTAAACTCTTCCACATTATTTCCCTTTACATAAAAATCAAATAAAATATTTTTATAAATATCAATATCACGTAATAATATAGGTGTTTTGCAATTCATAGCTTCTAAAATAGTCATTGGGAACAATTCTTCAAAGGAAGGTAAAAACATAACATCTCCTAAATTATAAATTTCATTCATAAGCTCCCTATCAATAATACCTAGGAATTTTAGATTAGGAGGTGGGTTGTCTACTACTTCTTTAATCTCTTTATACCCATCTGTCATCTTGCCAAAAGAAAATCCTCCTGCCCATACAAACTGCATATGTGGCATTTGTCTTGCAATTTCTATGAAATCAAAAATACCTTTTCTTGTCTGAAGTTGTCCTGCACACAGTACAGTAAACTTGTCTTTATCAAGGCCATATTTCTCTCTTAAATGCTGTTTATTTTCCTCTTCTATTGGGAAAAACTGTGTATCACTTACATAGTTCGGTATATAAGTTACTTTATCTGTATCTACTCCATAAGTACCTAATCTTTCAATGAAATAAGGGTTAACAGTTACGAGGTAATCCATACTTTTATAGAACCAGATCAGATACTTATAAAATACTTTTTTGCAGATTTTAGGTAATTGTAGACTCGTATCTACCGTCTCTGGTAAGAAATGAACATATCCAACTGTTACACCATTCATTTTTGCAAAAGGTATGGATAAAAAATAACGTAAATTAACGGTATGATAGTGTGTAATATCTGCGTCAGGCCATTTATTTTCAACTACAATAAATTTTTCATTTAGTTCTTCCTTTACTAAACTTACCTGCTCTTCATATGCTGATAGGACACCCTGCCCTTTTACTTTTGCTGCCTGTGAGAGCATATTAATTTTATAGATCATGAAAATCCCCCGTTCGTTATTTTGCCAATTCATTATCTTTCATTAGCTATAGCATACCTCTCATTTATTAAGATTACTCACACAATTTATTAAGATTTATTAAAGTTTAAGCTGCTCCTTCGCTTCCTATAAATTCTATAACCTATAACGTCAGCTAACGCCCAGCCTATTGGAACTGCCCACCATATACCTACAAGACCAATCTTAGGTATAGCTGCTAATAGATAGGCAAGTATTACCCTTGTCCCTAATGAAATAATTGTTAAAATGATAGAAACTTTAACCATGCCTAATCCTCTATATAATCCATAAAACATAAAGAGGAAACCTATCAGTACATAGAATGGTGCTATAACTCTTAAATAGCTTATGCCTATTGCAAGTACTTCGTACTCCTGAGGTTTTATAAAAATCAGCATAAGCTCTTTTGCAAAAAGAACTACCAACACTGAAATGATAAAACAGAATATGCAGATTAACTTTACTGTACACCTAATCCCTTCATGAATACGTCCTTCTTCCTGAGCTCCTTTGTTCTGAGCTACATAAGTGGAAAAGGCATTACCAAAGTCCTGCACAGGCATATAGGCAAATCCATCTATTTTGACTGCTGCTCCAAACGCTGCCATAGCTACTGTTCCAAAAGAGTTTACTAATCCTTGTACGAGTAGTATGCCAAAGTTCATAATAGACTGTTGAATTGAAGTTAGTATGGAGTACCTAGCAATTATGCCAAATAAAGTTCTATCAAATACCATATCCTGCTTAGTCATATGTAAAATTGAAAGTTTTTTGATTGAATAAAGTATACATAGAACAGCCGCTACGCCTTGTGCAATGAGTGTAGCAACAGCTACACCTTTAACACCCATATCACATACTAAAACAAAGGTTAGATCTAAAATGATATTAAGAATTGCTGCTAAGATTAGAAAATACAAGGGGGTTTTTGAATCTCCTAATGCCCTTAACAAACTAGAAATTGCATTATATAAAAACGTAAAGATTAATCCAATAAAAATAATTTGCAAATAAATTTTAGTATCACTATAGAGCTCTGGTGGAATATTCATAAATCGAATAATACTCTCTATCCCTATTAGAGTGCCAGCCATCATACAGACTGTTACGCCTAATGTAAATATAAAGCTGGTTGTAATGGCTCTTTTAAGCTTTTCTAATTCTCCTGCCCCAAATAACTGTGAGAAAAGAACAGATGCGCCCATACATAACCCAATAATCACCGAAGTCACAAATACCATAACTGTGTAAGCTGAACTTACAGCAGCTAAAGCATTCTTACCTATAAATTGTCCTACCACAATGGAATCTACCAGATTATAGAGTTGCTGAAATAGGTTACCTACTATCATAGGTATGGCAAACGTTATAATAAGCTTAAGTGGAGAGCCTACGGTAAGATCCTTTGTCATATTATAATCTCCTCCTCATTGAAATATCACATCTACTGCATACCTCTCCATTATCTTGTCTAAAACCATACTTTTCATAAAGAGGTAATGCCTTTACGAGAACTGAATTGGTCTGTAAAGTAATGACTTTATAGCCAAGTTCTCTTGCTCCTTCTAAGGCATGGTCCATAAGCGCTTTACCAATACCTTGCCCTTGATACTTAGGATATAAATACATCTTTCTTAATTCACACGTTTGTTCATCTAATTTATAAATACCTACAGAACCAATAATTTGCCCATTCTCCTCAGCTACTTCAAACCATCCATGATTATTGATATAATACGCCTCTAAGTCCATAACATCTAAGTCAGCTTCTTCTGTATTTAGAGCTAATCCATATTCTGAAAGTACTTCCTCCACTAGTTTTAAAACGGATGTTTCATCTCCCTTTTTTCCCTGTCTAAAGTGTATCATCTAGTGTACTCCTTCTTATCTATTAATTTTATTAAATATTTAAGTATTAATTTATATTATAGTATAATTTAATATAAATTGTATCTTTTTTGCACAATTATATGCTACTTCTATCCTCAAAATCCACTATTCCACATATTGAGCACATACGCTACCCTCTCCTTAAACAAATAAAAAGGAGTCTAAAAAAATATCTCTTAGATGTTCTTTTAGACCCCTTTGTCTTCTTTATACTATATGCGATTTTATCCAAACGTCGCCTATTTTTCCAAACTCCCTTGGGATTACTTATCTATTTAATAAGCAACTTACTCTTTTGAATAAATCACCTTCTTTTTATAATATAATAGATATAAATGAATTTTAGATAGGAGTCTTATTATGCTTACACCTACTGATATAGATCTTCTCACACGTAGCCTCACCTTCTGGGATAACCTTAAACCTATAGAACAACAACTTATTTTAGATTACACTATGCCACTTACCTATAAGCAAGGCACTACTATCCATGGCGGAGATAGGGACTGTATTGGTGTACTACTAGTCAAAAGTGGCACGCTTAGAACCTATCTCCTTTCAGAAGATGGTAAAGAGGTTACGCTTTATCGCCTTTCTTCTGGAGATACCTGTATTCTTTCAGCATCATGTTTGCTAAAAAATATTACTTTTGATGTACATATTGATGCTGAGGTAGATACCCAAATTTTACTTATTGACTCTTCTATTTTTGCCAGACTTACAAATCAAAATATTTATGTAGAAAACTTCTCTTATAAAGTAGCCGCCGAAAAATTTTCTGATGTCATCTGGGCTATGGAGCAAATTCTCTTTATGAGCTTTGATAAACGCCTTGCTATTTTCCTTATTGACGAAGCTACTAAAAATAATTCTAACACTATATACCTTACCCACGAACAGATTGCAAAATACATAGGTAGCGCTAGAGAGGTAGTCTCACGCATGCTTAAATATTTTGCTAACGAGGGCTGGGTACAGCTCTCTAGAGGCTCTATTACCCTTGTGAACAAAAAGTGTCTGCGCGCTCTCGTGTAAGTACCTTTTAACTTACAGTACCTATAAAAAGGAAGGTACCATAGTCTAGCACCTTCTTTTTTAATTTTAATAATGATCAATCAAATATCTTAAAGAATAAATGAAATCCTTTGCTTCTCCCATGGTATTATAAAGGCCTAAACTAATACGTACCATCCCAATATCTTCCCCATTATGCGCATGCTCACTAATCTGCCTTTGCTCTTCACTAATCTCTAACATTCTATCTACATAAGGATGGGCACAGAACTTACCATACCTTGTAGCTATACCAAACTGACTAGCAAGTTTAAAAGCTACTTCTTCGAAATGTATCCCTCTTACATTAAATACAATAACCCCTAACCTATTTACAGAATAATCTACATCTCCATAAAGTATGACTTCTGGTATTCTGCTAAGTTCCCTAAGAAGATAATTTTTTATCATTGTTTCATGCTCTTCAATTTCATCAAAGCCTATTTTCTTAAGTACCTGCATAGATGCTACTAATGCCATCACCCCTAAGTAGTTTTGCGTACCTGCTTCATGCAGATAAGGTGACTCTGACCAAATCACATAATCATCAAGTACCATATCTACCGCTCCACCACCTCGCAAAAATGGATGTACATTATTAAGGTAACTTGTAAGGCCAACAATAGCACCTGCTCCATAAGGGGCATACATTTTATGTCCTGAAAAAACCAAAAAATCAATCTGTTCTGCTTCACATCGTCCTGCCATATCAATAGCTCTATGGGCAACAAGTTGTGCTGCATCTACAATTAATTTAGCATCATATCTGTGTACAATTCTCGCTATCTCATGGATAGGGTTAATATAACCTGTCACATTAGATGCACCTGTTACTGTCACAAATTTAATACAAGGATTTTGTGCGAGATGATTTTCTATCTCCTTAAGACTTATTCTACCAGACTTATCTACCTCTACATATTCTACATGAGCTGTATGCCTCCAAGGCAAGTCATTGGCATGATGCTCCATACGAGTTGTGAGTACAGTACAATCTTTATATGCAAACAGAACATTAGCTAATAAATTTAGCCCTTCTGTTGTACTTTTTACATATATAACTGAATAATCATTTCGTCCTGACAAATTAAAAAAATCTAAGACGCTTTCTCTAGATGCTTCAAATTGTTCTGTACATTTATCTCCCTTCTGACCAGCTCCTCTTGCAATAGGGCCATAGCTTGATGCATTCTTTCTAACGGTTTCATTTACCCATTTAAGTGGAGGTGTTGTCGCACCGTTATCAAAATTAATTGGTATAATATTTCTTCTACCTCCAAGCTTTACAGGCATTTCTATTCCGTCAAACAAATGGCGATAATTCATCATTCCACCCCCTCTCGTACATTATATGCACAGCCATGTTAAGTTGCTCACAACCTATTTTTATTATCTCCAAATCTCATTTCTATATGTTTTTTATACTGTAATAAAAAATAGAGTGAGATTAGTTTATTGATCTAATCTCACTCTATTCCTATAATTTATCTATTGTTCACGAAGTTTTGCACCAATAACTGTTTCTAAACCGTTTAAGATTTTTTTCATAGATTTTTGAATCTCATCATCTGTAAGTGTACGGTCACTTGCTCTAAATACAAGTTTATAAGCTACTGATTTATGTCCTTCTTCAATTTGTTTACCTTGGTATACGTCAAAGAGTTCACAACTTTCAAGTAGTTTACCCCCTCTTTGAGTAATAACTTTTTCAATATCACCAACAAGTACATCATCTTTTACAAGCATAGCAATGTCTCTTGTTGTAGCTGGGTATTTTGGAAGTGGTACATAGCTACGAGCTTTTTCTATATTTGCAAGAATAAGTGCAAGATCTAATTCCGCTACGTATACTTTAGCATCTACACTGTAGTTTTTAGCTACTTGTGGATGGATTTCTCCGAAGTAACCACATACTTTACCAGCGATCATAAGATTTGCTGTACGACCTGGGTGCATGAATGGAAGCTCTGTATTTCTCTCTACACTTACTTTTTGAATATGAAGATCTTCCACTAAAGCTTCAATAAGTCCTTTAAGTGTATAGAAATCAACTTCTTTACCATACATACCTACAGTAACCTTTTTGATTTCATTTGGAAGCTCTTCGCCCTCTACTTTTTCAAATACTTTGCCTACTTCATAAAGCATAGCTGTTTCATTTCTACGGTTATAGTTAATAGAAAGTGAGTTAAGTATACCATTTAAAGTAGTTGTACGCATAATGCTGAAGTCTTCCCCTAATGGGTTTGTAATAGTTAATACATTTCTAAGATTACTATCAGCTGGAATACAAAGTTTATCAAATACTTTTGGACTTTCAAATGAATAAGTTAATGCACCATTTACACCATATCTACTCATAGTAGAACGGATTTGATCAGTTATTTCTTGTTCAAAGTTTTTATGACCAACTGTTGGTGTGCCTCTTTCTAAAGTTACTTCAATTTTATCGTATCCATAGAGTCTAGCAACTTCTTCTGCAAGGTCAGCCATCATTGTTACGTCTGGTCTGAATGTTGGAATTGTTACTGTCTTATTTGTTGTATCTACTTCAAACTCAAGTCTTTCGAAGTATTCTTTCATTTCTTCTTCAGTCACTTGTGTTCCAAGGTAGTTATTAATCCATGTTAAATCATATGGAATAGTAAGTTTTTCACGTTTTACTGGGTATACATCAATAATACCTGATACAACTTCACCAGCACCTGTCATATTAATAAGCTGAGCTGCACGTTCAATTGCAAGTGTAATGTTGTTTGGATCAAGTCCTTTAACATATTTTTTAGAAGAATCGCTGCTGATTCCAAGTTTTTTAGATGTTTGGCGTACATTGTAACCATTGAAGTTAGCACATTCGAAAAGAATAGTTGTAGTATCTTCAGTTACTTTTGTATCTTCACCACCCATTACACCAGCGATTGCTACTGGTTTAGCTTCATCTGCAATGACAAGCATGCTGCTATCAAGTGTTACCTCATCACCGAATAATGTAGTCATGGTTTCACCATCTTTAGCATTACGTACGATAACATGGTGTCCTGCAAGTTTATCATAATCAAATGCATGCATTGGTTGACCAAATTCAAGAAGCATGTAGTTTGTAATGTCTACGATATTGTTGATTGGTCTAAGTCCTGCTGACATCAGCCTATCTTTAAGCCATTTTGGTGATGGACCAACTTTTACATTTTTAATAACTCTTGCAGCATATCTTGGGCAAAGCTGTTCATTTTCAATTGTTACTTTTGCCATATCAGCTGCATTACCATCTACTTCTTCTACTTTAATTTCAGGGAAATTGAAAGGCTTTTTAAAAGTAGCTGCTGCTTCTCTTGCAATCCCTAAAATACTGAAGCAGTCTGGTCTATTTGAAGTAATCTCATACTCTACAATTGACTCCCCAAGTCCAAAGTATGGCTTAACATCTGAGCCAAGCTCGATTGGTGTATGGAAGATATATACACCGTCTTCTGGTGCATCATCAAAGTCACTTGCTTCAAAACCAAGTTCTTCTACAGAACAGAACATTCCTTGTGATTCAACCCCGCGAAGTTTACCTGTTTTGATTTTAAGACCACCAGCAAGTGTAGCTCCATCAAGTGATACTGGAACTACATCTCCTGTGTTAACATTTGTAGCCGCTGTAACAATTTGAATTGGCGCCTCTGCCCCAATGTCTACTTTCATTACACGAAGTTTATCTGCATCTGGGTGTTTTTCTGTTTCGATAATTTTACCTGCAACAACTTTAGTAATTTCTTTTCCAAGCTCCTCTACAGCTTCAACTTTAGAGCCAGACATTGTCATTGCATCTATATAAGTGTTTACATCTACGTCGATGTCTACGTATTGTTTTAACCAAGACATAGGTACGTTCATATTTCTACTTCCTTTCCATTATCCATTCTTTTAATCATTTCACGCTCTCAAAAAACTTAGCTATAAATCTCATTATCCGATCTTTTCACTCTGTTCTCATCCAGCCCCAATTTATTATTTATCCCAATCACTAACATTTGCCTAGATGCCGCCTTCCCAAACGCCATCCTTATTCACATTACCCCATGCTACCTTTAAGCCCCCACTTATAAGGTAGCTATTTATACACTTCTTAGAATTGTGATAAGAATTTCACATCATTTTCATAGAATAAACGTAAATCATTGATATCATATTTAAGCATTGTTAAACGTTCAAGTCCCATACCGAACGCAAAACCTTGATATTTAGTTGGATCGATTCCAGCCATTTCAAGCACTTTCGGATGTACCATACCACATCCAAGAATTTCAATCCAGCCAGACCCTTTACATACATTACATCCTTTACCACCACACATTACACAGCTTACATCCACTTCAGCACTTGGCTCTGTGAATGGGAAATAATGTGGTCTAAATTTAACTTGTACTTTATCTCCGAAGAATTTCTTAGCAAATTCAGCAAGTACACCTTTAAGGTCACCAAATGTAATGTTTTTATCAATTACTAAACCTTCAATTTGGTGGAATATTGGTGAGTGTGTTGCATCTGATTCATCAGAACGGTATACACGACCTGGTGCCACCATACGAATAGGAAGTTCTTGCTCTTCCATAGTGTGAACTTGTACTGGTGATGTTGCTGTACGAAGTACTAAGTTATTTGTAAAGTAGAATGTATCTTGCTCATCACGTGCTGGATGTTCTTCCCCTAAATTAAGGGCATCAAAGTTGTAGTAAGCGGTTTCAACTTCACGACCATCTACAATTTCATAACCCATACCAAGGAAGATATTTTGTACTTCTTCAAGTGTTTTATGAAGAGGATGCATATGTCCTTTTGGCATTTTTCTACCTGGCATTGTAATGTCGATAACTTCCTCTTTAAGTTTTTGATTTACAGCTTCACTTTCAAGACCTACTTTTTTGTCAGCTAATGCTACTTCAAGCGCTTCACGCACCTCATTTGCAATTTGTCCTACAACTGGTCTTTCCTCAGCTGTTAAATCTTTCATACCTCTAAGTACTGCTGTAAGTTCACCTTTTTTACCAAGGTATTGTACTCTTAAATCTTCTAACACTTTAAGATCTGAAGCATTGTTAATAGCTTCTAGTGCACTGCTTTTAATTTGCTCTAATTTTTCTCTCACTGTTATGACTCCTTTCTGATAATAAAAAAAGCCCCGTCCCAAAAAGGGACGAAGCTATAACTCCGCGGTACCACCCAAATTTTTATACACTTGTATAAACACTTAGTAGCTATAACGCACAACCGATACTTCCTACTTATTTTCAAAAGTACTGCTCTGATGTGAAATTCACTTATTTGCATGGCCTAAAGGTGTTTACAGCCGGTGACACCTTCTCTCTTAAGGATACAAAAAAGCTACTATGCATCGTCTTAGCATTTTACATATATACTCATTATTTTACTATACATTCATGTGTTGTCAAGTTAAAAAGTTTTTCTTCAAGAATCATACTTGCCCCTAATATACGAATAAGCTTCTCACCCTCTTCCATTACATTAAAGCGAGCTAACGTCTGCCCCTCCTGGTATAAGTTCCAACATTCTACAAGCTTATTATACTGAAGCTCTACTAATTCATGGTACTCTGTAATAGTATGAATCATCTCAGATGAACTTTCATACTGGCTTAGTAACTTATATTCTATAAGATATTCACGTTCCCTTAAATGGTGAAAGTCAATGATACTATCCTTTATAAAAGCTAAGCTCATAGCCCACATCACCTTATCCACTCTTTGATCTATAGCAAGAGAGACGATCTCCTTTTTAAGTGCTCTTAAAACTGCCTCAATATTTCTATGTTCTTTTTGAATAATCTCCATAGTCTCCATTTGATCGCTCCTTAATCATATCATCTATTAGTAGAATTATTGCCAAATTATAAGGTATTTTACACATATTGTTTAGGAGTTGTCATCACTTGTCAATAGAGAGCCTTTCGTGTATCATGGATACGTATGCTTATTTGAATGACTGATTATTTTAAGGAGGATTATGCATGCTATCTAAAGGTAATTGTATCATTGGGCAATCAGGGGGCCCTACTGTTGCGATCAACGCTTCTCTTAGTGGCGTTTTACAAGGAATAATTGAATCTGATGCTTATAACTCGGTTTATGGAATGGTTCATGGAATTGAAGGTTTACTTCAAGGGAGCTATCTCAATTTATCCGAGCAATTTAAGACCAAAGAATCTCTTGATAAATTAGCTATTACACCTTCTATGTATTTAGGTTCTTGTCGTTTCAAACTTCCACATTACGAAGTTGCACCAGAGATTTATGAAATTCTCTTTAATTTCTTCACTTCAAATGATATTCGTACTGTATTTTATATTGGTGGAAATGACTCTATGGATACAGTTGTTAAACTTTCATCTTATGCAAAAGCAAATAACCTCTCTATTAATATCATTGGTGTTCCTAAAACAATCGATAACGATTTACCAATGACTGATCACACACCTGGTTTCGGCAGTGCTGCAAAATTTGTTGCCACTACAATGCTTGAAATCGCTCACGACACTTATATTTATAACATTCCATCTGTAACAATCGTTGAAATTATGGGCCGTAATGCCGGTTGGCTTACTGCAAGTAGCGCCCTTGCTCGTACTTCTTACTCTAATGCTCCAGATCTTATTTATTTACCAGAAGCTCCATTTTGTTTAAATTCCTTTGTAGAGGATGTTAAACGTATTCAAAAACAACGTAAAAATGTTATTGTTGCTGTTTCTGAAGGTATTAAAGACAAAGATGGCAACTATATTTCTGCAACAAGTACTGCTGTAGATGCATTTGGTCATAAACAACTTTGCGGAGCCGGAAAAACACTTGAGAACTACCTTAAAGATAAATTAGGCTGTAAAGTACGTTCAGTAGAACTAAATGTCCTTCAACGTTCTGCAAGTCACATTGCATCCAAAACAGATATAGATGAAAGTATTATGATCGGTAAAGCTGCTGTTAAATCTGCCCTTAAAGGCAAAACAGCACAAATGGTTTGCTACCACCGTATGAGTAATGACCCTTACTATGTAGATGTTGTTTCTCATGCTATTGAAGATATTGCTAATAAAGAAAAAGTAGTACCTCGCATGTGGATTAATGAAGCAGGTAATGATGTAACAGAAGATATGCTTACTTACCTTAGACCACTTATTGAGGGCGAAACAGTAAT
>JAHLFD010000139.1:0-5895 GCA_018883975.1 Candidatus Niameybacter stercoravium | reverse complement strand
CGCCGCCCTGTCACGGCGGAGGTCGAGGGTTCGAGTCCCTTCTGGGTCGTTTAATATGGTCGCTTAGCTCAGCTGGGAGAGCACCTGCCTTACAAGCAGGGGGTCATAGGTTCGAGCCCTATAGCGACCATGTTTATGAAAACAATATATGGCGGAATAGCTCAGTTGGCTAGAGCACATGGTTCATACCCATGGTGTCGGCGGTTCAAATCCGTCTTCCGCTATTCTTTGAAGCAGATACTTAAGTATCTGCTTTTTGCTATATGTAAAAAACTATATAGTTTTAAAAACTACTTGAAATAATATATAAGATAAGGTATGATTGTAATTAATAAAAAGAGATTCTATAAAATATGGAGTTAAGAGAGGTTTTGAAGATGAATAGCCAAAAAATCGCTTTATTAGTAGATTCAGGTATAGATATTCCAAAACATATTAGAGAACAATATAATATGTATAGTATCCCACTTAAAATTATTTATAAAGAACGTGAGTATTCAGATGGTGTAGATATTACAGCAGAAGAAGTTTATAGTAAACTTTCAGAGGAAATTCCTAAAACTTCGCTTCCAAGCACAGGAGAGATTTTAGAGAAGCTTGCCAAGATTAAAGAAGATGGTTATGAAAAAGTACTAATAGTTACGCTATCAAGTGGATTAAGTGGTACTTTTAATTTGATTTCAATGATTGCTAAAGAGTATGAAGGCTTAGAAATTGCAGTCATCGATACACGTAATATTTCTATTGGCGGAGGCTTTAATGCTATACAAGCAGCTAAATATATTGAACAAGGCATGGGTTTTGATGAACTTAAAGAAAGAGTAGAAAAAGAAATTATAAACTCAAAAATATTCTTTTGTATAGATACATTAGAATATCTTCAAAAAGGTGGACGTATTGGCCTTGTTGCTTCTACACTTGGAACTGTTCTAAATTTAAAACCCATTATTTCATGTAATGAAGAAGGCGTTTATTATAATGTAGCCAAAGTAAGAGGTAGAAAGAAATCTCTAGAAAAAATGAAAGAGTTAGCAGTAGAATTTGCCTCTAAAGGAAAACATTACAATATAGCTTTACTTCATGGATATGCAAAAGAAGAAGCTGAAAATATGAAAGCAGATCTTATAAAAGCATTACCGAGGATGAAAGATTTTATAGAAGGCCAAATTAGTCCAGCACTTGGTGTACATACGGGACCAGGATTAGTAGGAATTGGGATTCAAATAGTCGATTAATAAGGGCATCTAAGTCATTAAAGTGGCTTAGGTGTTTTTTTGTGTTTTAGAGAGATTCGACTTTTTTAGGGCGTATATTTAAAGGTATAGAAAGTTAGTATATAATATAGATAAAAAATCTGAACCTATTCTAAGCAGATAGATACTTAAAGCTTAAAGGGTACGAAGAGAAACAAAGGAAGAGGATGAAAAGATGTTAAGAATTGGTATGGGATATGACGTGCATAAATTAGTCGAAGATAGAAAACTTATATTAGGTGGAGTGGAAATTGAACACACACTAGGATTACTTGGCCATTCAGATGCAGATGTACTTGTACATGCTATTATGGATGCATTACTTGGTGCTATAGCTGGCGGAGATATCGGCAAGCATTTTCCAGATACAGACCCTCAGTATAAAGGTATCTCTAGTATTAAACTATTAGAACATGTAAAAGGAATATTAGATAGGAAGGGCGCCGTTATCCATAATATAGATGCAACAATTATTGCTCAAAAACCTAAAATGG
Source organism: Candidatus Niameybacter stercoravium (assembly GCA_018883975.1). Taxonomy (GTDB): domain Bacteria; phylum Bacillota; class Clostridia; order Lachnospirales; family Cellulosilyticaceae; genus Zhenhengia; species Zhenhengia stercoravium. The sequence continues at coordinate 4,148 of JAHLFD010000139.1, read as the reverse complement.
CACCACATATTATGACAATGAGAGAAAATATAGCAGCAGCCTTAAATATTGAGGTAAATCAAATTAATGTAAAAGCAACAACTGAAGAAGGTCTTGGCTTTACAGGTACCCAACAAGGTATTTCAAGTCAGGCGATTGTTTTATTAGATAAAAAATAGTAAAAATCTCATCTTAATTTTAATTAAGATGAGATTTTTTTATTATGGTACAGGTATTGTAGCTTTTATAATAAGTATGTTATGCTTGAGGCATAAATGAGTAAGATAAGGACGGATAGAAAATGTTTAGAGTGCTGATTATAGAAGATGATGAAATCATTGCTAAAGCCATAGAGAAGCAAGCGAGGTCATGGGGATATGAGGTGTTACGTATAGAGGACTTTAAGGAAGTAATTCCTATTTTTGTGCAGTTTAAACCACATCTTGTACTTTTAGATATTTCCTTACCTTTTTATAATGGGTATCATTGGTGTACAGAGATTCGAAAGGTATCTAAAGTTCCTATAATGTTCATTTCTTCTTCAGCAGATAATATGAATATTGTCATGGCTATGAATATGGGAGGAGATGATTTTATTGCTAAGCCTTTTGATCTTAATGTGCTTATTTCTAAAATGCAGGCCTTACTAAGACGTAGCTATGATTTTGCAGGGCAAAGTACATTACTTGAACATGAAGGCGTTATTTTAGATAAGGATAATTTAAGTATAACTTATGAGAGCAGGACTGTAGGGCTCACTAAGAATGAAGGAAAAATTATGATAGTGCTTATGGAACAGGCAGGTAAGTGTGTATCAAGAGATGCTATTATAAAGCGTTTATGGGAATCCGATCATTATATTGATGATAATACACTTACAGTTAATGTAACAAGGTTACGTAAAAAGTTAGAGGAAATAGGTATAGTAAACTTCATTGTGACACAAAAAGGCGTGGGGTATAGGATAAGATGAGGAAATTTATGGGGTACTTAAAAATATATTTAAAGTGCCATATGAGACTTATTATGATGCTAAGTGTGTTTAGCACTATTTTTATCATGCTTCCTTTCTTATATAATGTACCAGCGGAAATAGTATATTATGCAATGATATTATGCCTCGTCTTAGGAAGTATTTTCTTTGTAGAAAGTTTTTATAGCTTTTGTAAAAAGCATGAAAAGCTTATGAATATTAAAAAGCATGCACAAAGTATGATTGAGCAGTTACCTTCTTCTAGGAATCAGATAGAAGTAGATTATAATCAAATTGTTACGATAATAGACAAAGCAAGAAGGGATGATTTATCTTCAGCAGATGCTAAAGCACGGGAAATGCTTGAATATTTTACTTTATGGGTTCACCAGATTAAGACGCCCATTGCAGGGATGAATCTGATGCTGCAGACTATGGAAGGAGAGGATGCAGTAGAGCTTTTGGCAGAGCTTTTTAAAATTGAAGAGTATGTTGAAATCGTATTACATTATATGCGGATGGAGAATATGTGTACAGACCTTGTTCTAAAAAGGCAAAATTTAGACTCTATTATTAAGCAGGCCATACATAAATATGCTGGAAGTTTTATTAGAAAGAAGATTTCACTTCATTATGAATGTGTAGATACTTGGGTATTGACAGATGAAAAATGGCTACTTTTTGTAATAGAGCAGGTGTTATCCAATGCGTTAAAGTATACTAAAAGAGGAAGTATTTCTATTTATATGGATGAAGACAAGAAGCAGACACTTGTTATAGAAGATACTGGTATAGGTATTCAGGAGGAAGATTTACCTCGTGTTTTTGAAAGTGGTTTTACAGGTTATAATGGACATATGCATAAGAAGTCTACAGGTATTGGACTTTATTTATGCAAAAAAATCTTAAGTAGATTATCACATACGATTAAAATAGAATCTGTAGTAGGAAAGGGCACAAAGGTTTTCATTAATCTTGAGACGATAGATAGAATGATTGAATAAGTAGTCCTTACAAAAGTGTAAGGTTGACAAGAGAAATGTAAGCTATATAAATGGCGGAGCATTTCTCTTTTTTATTATACTAGAGACAAGAAAATGCTTAGGAGGAAAGATCATCATGTTATTAGAAGCAAAAAGCTTAAAAAAAATATATCAAACACGTTTTGGTGGAAGCCAAGTTATAGCTCTATCTAACGTAAGTTTCTCAGTAGAAAAGGGAGAATATGTAGCCATTATGGGTGAGTCTGGGGCCGGGAAAACAACTCTCCTTAATATTTTAGCTACACTTGATAGGCCTACAAGTGGCAAGATTTTATTAAATGGACAAAGTATAGAGGGAATGAAAGAGAAGGAACTGGCAGCCTTTAGACGTGAACATTTAGGTTTTGTATTTCAAGATTTTAATTTACTAGATACTTTTTCTGTAAAAGATAATATTTTCTTACCAGTTGTTCTATCAGATAAAACGGTGGAGGAGATGGAAAGTAGGCTTGCACCTTTGGTTAAGAAGCTTGGTATAAAGGATTTATTAGAAAAGTATCCCTATGAACTATCTGGTGGACAAAAACAAAGGTGTGCTGTAGCCAGAGCACTTATTACAAACCCTCAAATTGTACTGGCTGACGAGCCAACAGGAGCCCTAGATTCTAAAGCTACAGATGAACTACTGAAACTATTTGAAGAAATTAATGAGGAAGGGCAGACCTTACTTATGGTAACACATAGTACGAAAGCAGCAAGTCATGCTAAACGTGTACTTTTTATCAAAGATGGAGAAGTTTTTCATCAAATATATAAGGGGGCAATGAGTAAGGAAGAAATGTATCACAAGATAGCAGATACCCTTACACTTCTTGCGACAGGTGGTGAACTTAATGGGAAATAAGTTCTATCTTAAAATGGCTATAAGGAATATTAAAAAGAATGCTAAAACCTATGGGCCTTACATGATAGCCTCAGTCTGTACCGTAGTAATGTTTTATATCATTCAGTTTCTAAGCATTAGTGAAACATTAGGAAAGATGAATGATGGTGCAAGTATTCAGTATGTATTAACACTAGGAGTGGGTGTAGTAGGGTTATTTGCTGGAATTTTTCTTTTCTACACCAATAGTTTTCTAATTAAGCGTAGACAAAAAGAATTTGGACTTTTTAACATACTAGGTATGGACAAGAAACACATTGCTAAAGTCTTAAGTATTGAAACATTTGTCATAGGCATGGCAAGCATAGTGGGAGGCTTAATAGTTGGAATTGCTTTTAGCAAAATGATGCTTCTTATTCTATTAAAAATCTTTGATTTTGAAGTGCCTTCGGGATTTGAGATTCCTATGCAATCTATTAGTCTAACCTGTCTAGTGTTTATAGGTATATATAGTACTATTTTAATATGGAATATAGTGCAGATTTATAGAGCTAATCCTATGGAACTTTTACAAAAGCACGAGCAGGGGAGAAAGAGCCTAGATCAAGATGGTTACTCACCCTTATAGGGATAATGAGTTTAAGTAGTGGTTATGTTACTGCCTTACAAATAGAATCTCCAGTAAGTGCAATAGATACTTTCTTATTAGCCGTTATCTTAGTTATGATAGGAACCTATGCCCTATTTATAGGAGGCAGTATTATCGTATTAAAAGCGCTGAAAAAGAATAAAAGACTTTACTATAGAAATCCGAACTTTATCACACTTTCAGGCATGATTTATCGTATGAAACAAAATGCGGTAGGGCTTGCTAATATTTGTATACTAACAACAGCAGTACTTATTATGCTTTCTGCTACTTCTAGTATTGCTGTAGGTGTAGATGGAATTATTAAAAGTCAATATGATAGAGAAATGATGACCGTAGTAGAACAAATCACAAAGGAGCAAATACCTTTAGTAGAAGAGGTTATCCAAAAAGTATGTGATCAATTAGGTATTGAGATGTCCAATATTTATACTCAGCAGATTCATTATTTGATGCTTGAATATGATGGTAAGTGCTTTAAAGAGCCTTTAAAAAATGGATTTAATTTTGATGATCTCAGTGGTGTAGGACTTATACCACTTGATGTTTATAATACTTTAGAAGAACAAAGTGAAGTTTTACAGCCAGGAGAAGTACTTGTATATGAACAAGGGAATAAGCTTAAAGGAGATAGTGTAAAATTTGGAGAAGATAAGTTTTTGATTAAAAAACAGCTTGAAG
>JAHLFD010000138.1:0-15116 GCA_018883975.1 Candidatus Niameybacter stercoravium | reverse complement strand
TACTTCCATACCATTGAATGGCGTATTTTTACCTTTTGAAACAAATGTACTTGAATCAATTACATATGGTGTATCGACTTCAATGATTGCAATATCTGCTGGTGCACCTACTTCTAATCTACCTGCTGGATGATTAATAATTTGTGCTGGTTTATAGCTCATTTTTTCAATCAGTTCAAGTGGTGTAAGAATACCTGCTCGAACTAAGTGTGTATAGCTTAATGCAAAACTTGTTTCAAGACCAACAATACCAAATGGTGCTTTTTCAATCTCTACATTTTTCTCATCATAATGATGTGGTGCATGATCTGTTGCAATAACATCAATGATCCCTTCTTTAAGTGCACGCTTCATGGCTTCTACATCTTCGCTTGTACGAAGTGGAGGGCTCATTTTCTTGTTAGCATCATAGTCACCTAAAATACTATCATCTAAAATAAAGTAGTGAGGTGCTGTTTCTGCTGTTAAGTTGTTCATTCCCCATACTTTTTTACCCATTTCAATAAGGTCAATACTTCCTTTTGTACTCATATGTGAAAGGTGAAGTTTTGCACCTGTTGTACGTGCTAAGATAATATCACGTGCTACAATAACTTCTTCCGCATCCCGTCCGATTCCTTTAATTCCAAAGAGCTGTGCATTTACGCCTGCATTCATAGCACCACCTGAAAGATTACGGTCTTCTGTATGTGAGAAAATTGGAAGTTCAAAAGGCTTAGCATAGCTCATACCCTTTTTCATAAGGCCTGCATCTGCAACTGTTTTACCATCTTCACTAATTGCGCAGATACCATGTTCTTTCATTTTGCCGATATTTGCGAGGCTTTCTCCTTCTAAACCTTTTGTGATTGCCCCTACTGGAAGTACTTTAACGCCATTTGCACGTTTTGCCATTGTATTGATGTATTCTACAACACATTCATTATCAATCACTGGATTTGTATTTGGCATACAGCACATGGTTGTTACGCCGCCTTTAGCTGCTGCATTACAACCTGTTTCAATTGTTTCTTTGTGCTCAAAGCCAGGCTCTCTAAGGTGTACATGAAGATCAATTAGGCCTGGTACTACCCATTTCCCCTCTGCATTAATGACATTCATGCCTTCTTCATCTACGTCTCCAATTGCTGTGATAACCCCATCTTCAATAAGGATATCTGCGATTTCTTCCATTTTTGTGCTTGGGTTAATGACTAACCCGCCTTTTATACAAGTTTTCATTATTTGCCTCTCCTTTCATTAAGTAATGCTAAAATAGCCATACGTACTGCTACTCCGTTCATAACTTGCTCATCGATTACACTTACGTTGCTATCTAGTAATTCTGGCATTAGCTCAACCCCACGGTTAACTGGTGCTGGATGCATTAAAATAGCATCTGGTCTTGCTAAGCTGAACATTTCTTCATCCAAACCATAAATTTGGCTGTATTCTCTAAGGTTAGGGAAAAGGCCACCTTTTTGACGTTCCATTTGAATACGAAGTCCCATTACAACGTCTGCATCTTTAATAGCTGCTTTAAGGTCATGTGTGACTGTAGCACCTAATGCTTCCATTGTGCCTGATGCAAGTGTACCGCATCCTGCAAGTGTTACGTTAGCACCTAACTTTTTAAGCCCGAACACGTTAGATCTAGCTACACGACTATGTGCAATATCTCCTACGATTGTTACATTTAAATCTTTAAAGCTTCCTTTTTTATCAAGCATTGTATAGAAGTCTAAAAGTGCTTGTGTAGGATGCTCATTTGCTCCGTCTCCTGCATTGATTACAGATGCTTTTACATTTTTAGCAAGTAGATGAGGGGCTCCGCTTAAACTATGTCTCATAACCATAAAATCTATGCCCATTTGGTCAAGTGTCACACCTGTATCTACAAGGGTTTCACCTTTTTGTACACTACTTGTTGCTACACCTAAGTCAGTTACCATAGCCCCTTGATAAAGGCCAGCCATGTTAAAGGATACTTTTGTACGCGTGCTATTTTCATAGAATAAGGTAATCATGCTTTTACCTTTTAAAGTATCTTCTCTTAAACTAGCATCTCTAATTTTTGCTTTCATTTCTTTTGCAAGTTCTAAGATACTCATGATTTCACTTACTTCTAAATCTCTAATACCTAGTAAATCTTTACTTTTCAACATTTTTGTATCCTCCTTTTGGCAAATAAAAAAGGCAATAAAAAGACCTACGTCTTTCCATTGCCTTTAAGCGTCTAAAAAACCTTACCAGAAATCAGACTATCCATTTAACATCTGTTAAATCTATAACCTATTTCTTCTATCTAAATGCTTATTGAATTGTCTATAATCTTTATCTAAACCTGTCATTTGATGTAATGTCTAGTTAAATTTTTTCATTTATTTCGTTTCCTTTTTGATCTCACGGGATCAAGCTTAAAGGCATATTTTACTATTTAATTTTCTGTTTCATATACTAACATAGTCCTTTTAGATTGTCAATAAATTCTATTTAAGTATATTTTAAAATTTCCTCATTCCCTTGTAGGACAACCCATGCACCGTTTTCCCAAAGTTCCTCTTCTGTCCTAAATCCCCAAGAAGCACCTAGTCCTTTAACCTGTGCATTTTTTGCTGTCTGCATATCTACATCAGAATCTCCTATGTATAATACTTCATCTGACGTCACCTCATACTTTGTCATGATTTGACGAATAACTGTAGGATCTGGCTTATGTGGAATGCCTTCCCTTTGTCCCCATACTTCTATAAAAGTATCTGGCTTAAAGCATGCCTTAACGACTCGTAAAGCCTGTGCATGAGGTTTATTGGTAACAACAGCTAACTGTATACCGTCCTTTTTAAGCTTTTCTATGGTTTCAAGCATTCCCTCATAAGGTTTTGTATAATCAGTTAAATGTGCATCATAATACGCAATAAAAGATTCTTTAATTTTATTAATTTCTTCCTCAGTACGAGCCTCAGATGGTAAAGCTCTTTCAATAAGTTTATAAACGCCATTACCTACAAAATATTTATAGGCTTCTATAGGATGCTGCGAATAGCCATGCTCCCTAAGTGCAACATTGGTACTCACAGCTAAATCTTCAAGTGTATTAACAAGTGTGCCGTCTAAATCAAATAGAATTAATTTAATTGTATTCATTAAGCTTCCTCCATTCTTCTCTTATTTTAACATTGTATAAGTTTTTTTACATACTCTTTTATAAAATATTCTTAAGTTCTTCTACCCATAAAACACTCAATATGTAAAAGGTTAACACTATATAGAAAGGGAACCCTTTATATAGGATTCCCTTTTGTATCTCACCTAGGTTTAGCTCTTTTCTTAATCCTTTTCCTTTAATACTTAGGTTGAATGTTTCTTATAATCAATCCACTTCTAGGGGATGATGGAATGCTTGTAAGACTATAACCTAAGTCTTGCTTAGGGGTTTCAAATTTCATTTTATTAATTAGAAAATCTAAGCTTACTTTCATAAGTTCTATTGTAATCCCTTCACCAGGACATCTATGTCCTGTAACTAAGTTTCCTCCACCTTGAGGAATAAAGTCAAACACATGTGCTCCTTTGTCTTTAAAACGTTCTGGTCTAAAAACATAAGGGTCCTTCCATATATCCTCATTGTGGTTAATGCCATAAATATCAATAAGGACTAGTGTCCCTTTCTTAAATTTACATCCACGCCATATAAAGTTTTTGCGTACGATTGCTCCTAAAAAAGGTGCAAAAGGATAGTAACGTCTTACTTCCTGTACAAACATTTCTAAGTCACGCTCATCACCTTTGCCTAGCTTCTCCTTATAATCTTCATGCTCATATAATGCTAAAGCTGTAAATGCAATAAAGATTGAAATAGCAATAATGGGACGTAGCAGATTAATCAGTTCTATGGCTGCCATTTGAGCATCTAGTACATTTCCTTCTAAGTCTTTATAAGTAGCTGCCTGATAGAGCGCCAAATGGGGTAGGATTTGTCTTTTCCCTGTCCTTACCTCTTCAATCAAGCCTTTTATCCACGCCTCAATTCTCGTCCTTGCCCTTTTTCCTTGCCAATACTTTGGTCCTACTGCTCCTATAGCATTCACCATGGCGTAAAAATCGTCTGCTCGCCTTTTAACCTCGGATTGCCCTAAAGGTACACCCGCCCACTCGCATACTGCCTCACACAAAATATATTTGACTTCATCTAAAAGCACAATCTCATCAGCAGCTTGCCATCTTCTAAGTGCCATCTGCCACCTTATCTTTGTAATGCTTACCAGCCTTTTTTGACCCGCTTCATTAAGTAGGTCTAAGAAAAATAGCCTTCTATGCATATGCCTTTCATCATCCATAGTTTGAATAGCATTGACACCAAAGAGTGTCTTCTGTATACGCTTAGGTAAGGCTCCTTTTCTTTGAAAGAGTTCTTCATTATAAAATAATTTTGCTGCATTCTTCCCACTTATACAAATTACTTTTTTACCTAATAATCTTGTTTCAAAAATAGGAGATTGATAAGCCTTCACCCTATTAGGAATAAAGAGATAGCCCTCCTTTAGTAGCTTAAGCGTATGGTCTATCCCCTTCTCCTGTGGGATTACCTTATTAGTCAACATATCCCTGCACGTTCCTTTCTCCCTTATCAAAGGGCATGTTCAAAACATTTATGCCAGGCCTATGCATCATCCTATTTGACTTAAAACTCAAATTTAACAGGTCTTAAAAATAAATCAATAAGTACCTTAGAAGTTTCTTTATGCTCAAACAAAATTTCATAAAGGGCATGGCAAATAGGTAGTTCTACTTCATATTCCTGTGAAAGATGGTGCAGTGCTTCTACAGTTGCGACTCCTTCTGCTAACTTATGAAATGGAATACCTTTTACATAGTCTTCCCCGAATCTTCTGTTATTACTATGTGGTGAGAAAAGTGTCGCTTCATAATCTCCCAAATGGCTTAAGCCATAAATGGTTATATCATTGCCACCCATTGCACGTACAATTCTAGAAAGTTCTCTTGTTCCTCTTGCCATAAGGGCTCCTTTAAGGCTGCTATACCCTGCTCCATCTAGCATACCTGCTGCAATGCCCATTACATTTTTAGTAGCCGCCCCTATTTCATTGCCGATTAAGTCTTGCCCATAATAAAAGCGAATCAAATCACTATTAAAGGCTTCTACTACTTTCTTAGTTACGCCAATCTCATCACTTCCAACCACCATACAGTTAGGAATATTTCTTGTAAAGTCCTGTACATGTCCAGGCCCTAACCATACGCCAACATGAGCAGCAGCGCCCATTTCTTCTTTGAATACCTGTGTCAAGCGCTTACCTGTATCAGCCTCTAATCCTTTCATACATAATACAAAAGTTTTATCTTTTAAATCTGGCAGTTTGCTTACTGTTTTTAAAAACGAACGTAGTTGCTGTGCACTAATGGAAATTAAAATAATCTCAGCACTCCTTACTGCCTCTTCTAAATCATCTGTAAGTCTTACAGACTCTGGTAATTCTAAATACTCATTTTTATGTTCAGCTGTTAACGCCATTAAATTCTTTGATCCTGGTCTTCCCCAAAGTGTTACGGTATGCTGCACGCGATTTGCATACCATGCTAGGAAAGTCCCCCATCTTCCACACCCTAATACGGAAATATTCATTGAAGTATCCTCCTCTTATGTTTAAACTTGCTTCTTTTATATATTAGTTCCTAAGCACTGATCAAATATACCTGCACATTCAATCGTATCCTTATGTGGCATAATACTGCTTTCTAATACCCTTCTTTCCATACAATCTATCATCTCTTTGATTTGGTACTCAAAACCATTATCATGTGGTTTTTGGAAGTGTTCTACCACGCCCTCTTCAGTATACATAAAACACTCCTGTGTATAATGCATATTAGGAATATGGATATAACCCTTTGTCCCATAAACATATAGACTATTTGGGCAGTTTGCTGTAACCATACACTGTAAATTCGCTATAGTGTTTTCAAATTTTAAGGTAATACTATTTACTTTATCTACACCTGTTGCGGCATAAGTTGTCATAGTTTGAACTTCTTGTATACGCGCTTGAATAAGATATGTCATAATTTCAATAGCATACACACCTATATCATACATAGCCCCACCTGCTAATTTAGGATTCATAATGCGATTTTCTGGATTACTATCTGCTTTAAACCCAATAAGACAGTTTGCAAGTTCAATCTCTCCTATCCTTCCCTCTAAAATCCACTCTCTAGCCTGCTTAATAGCTGGTAAAAATCGAGACCACATAGCCTCCATCACAAATACTTTTGCTTCTCTCGCTGCACTAAATACTTCTTCCGCTTCTTTCTTAGTTAAAACAAAGCACTTTTCACATAGAACAGCTTTTTTATGTTTAATACATGCCATAGCATTTTCATAATGAAAGTTATGTGTTGTAGCAATATAAACTGCATCAATCTCTGGATTTTCTAAGAGTGCTTCATAAGTGTTATAGCTTAGTGCAATGCCCTCTTCTTTGGCAAATGTTAAAGCTTTGCCTTCTGTTTGACTCGCAACTGCAATGACACTTGCACCTTCTACGCGTTCCACTGCTTTGCAAAACTTATGTGCAATGTGACCTGCTCCTATAATTCCAAACTTTATAGCCATTTTAATCCCCTCTTCATGAATAGATATTTTATTAAAATTTAAATAAGCTCTTATACAAAACGTCTTACCCTTATTTAATCACTTTATGGGTAAGACGTTTCCTTTCATACCTTATAGGTATAAATGATTTTTTTAATAGAAGCAACCGATAAAAAATATTCTTCTGCTCTAATATATTCCATAATATACTCACTCCTTAGAAATTATTTCATCGTCCAAGGATGCAAGTGCTATTTATGAAATAAGCTCTATGTAGGTATGCTCTTATTCACAAATAGCCCTGCATAGAGTCATTGCTGGTGTACCAGTCATATAAAGCCCCTCCTACTATATACATTTATTTTTACTATACCATTCACCCAATAATAAATCAAATTTTCAGTCTATATAATTTTTCATACTCCCTTATACACATCTTTCTTCATCCTATCAAAAAAGCTATTTATTTAGCAAGAGAAAGAATCCTTCTGATTAATTCTCTCCCCTTTTGTTCATACTTTATTAAAAACGAGGTAATTTATGAGAATCCCTAAACATATTGCAATTATTCCCGATGGAAATAGACGTTGGGCTCACCATTCTGGTTTTGAAAAACACGAAGGATATGATTATGGCTTGGCTCCCGGTCTATTATTCTTAAAATTATGCAAAAAATATGGTGTTGAAGAAGTTACTTATTATGGCTTTACAACGGATAACTGCAAGCGTCCTTCCTTACAAGTAGAAGCTTTTTCTAAAGCTTGTGTAAAGGCAGTCAAAATGATTGAAGAGGAAGAAGTCTCCTTACTTGTTGTAGGCAACACAGAATCTGACTGTTTTCCTAAAGAGCTTCTTCCTTATACTACACGTACCCATTCTAACCAGGACTTTATGAAGGTTAACTTCTTAGTTAACTACGGTTGGGAGTGGGATTTAAGCCATATGCATACAGACACTAAAAATCGCAAGAGCATCTATGGCCATTTAGGTTCTAGAGAAATCTCTCGCATTAATCTGATTATACGTGCTGGTGGACATTGTCGTTTATCTGGCTTACTTCCTGTTCAGTCTGTCTATGCTGATTTCTATACAGTAGATGATTTATGGCCAGACTTTAATGAAGATCACTTCCTAGCTGCCCTTAACTGGTATAATGAGCAAGATATTACACTAGGTGGTTAATCCAGCCTATACAAAAAGAGCTACTAGAAGTAGCTCTTTTGCTTTGTTTAAAATTCTTTTTTAGTACTCCTTAGATTGCTACTCACTTAGCTATACTATGAGTATAATCAGTTTAAAAATCCAGTTAGCTGCAATACCTGCACAGATTCCTCCTACAGTATGGGCAAAGATGGCTTTTCCTGTAAGTACTCTACACTTTAAACTATCCATCATAGCTGTATGTGTACTTAAATATCCACTCCAGCACATACACATAGCTGTAAATACTGCAATGTCATTAGCATTTGCAAGCCCTTCACTCACTAAGTTAGGCACAAGACCAATAGCTGCACCCGCTGCACCTAATGACGTAATAGGAACAGCAATAGCCTCTGGAGAGGAGAATCCAAATAAAGGCTGTAATACGAAGTTTAATTTTTTCCCTATAATAGGTAGAATCCCTACTCCCTCATAAGCCGCACCTGTATAAACGCCACCTGCTGAAGGACCATTAGTAAGCATTAAAACAAACGTACAGATAATGAGTACCCCTGGTATAATAGCCATTCCCATGCCCACTCCTGAATGACCACCTTCAAGAAGTGCATTCATAAAACGTTCACCAAAACTTCCTGTTCTTACTTCTCTGTAATTAATCAGGTCTATACTGTCATCAATAACCTCTTCACACCAAGCCTCAGTGCCATAATATTTCTTGGTATAATGCATCATAAGTTTTGTACTTACAACACTTCCTATAATAGCCCCTAGATTCCCAATAATAACAGCAAGCCCTAGATGCTGCCCTACGCCTGGAACACCTATCATAAAGACTGTAATCATAAGACCCATCCCAAAAGCTGTTCCTAAATTAGTAAGTGCTGGTAATTGATACTTCTTAAAGTATTGTCTAAAGCGTTTATCATCACATAAAGTTAAAATAGCTGGATTATCTGAAAAATAAGTGGTTAATACACTCATAATACTAGCCCCTGGTAAATCATACAGTGGTTTCATGAGTCTTGAAAGAAGCTTATTAATAATAGCTAAGCCTCCAAACTCTGTTAAAACACCAGCAAAAGCTCCAGCTATAACAGCAATAGCCATAATATAAAAGACTGTTCCTATTAAAAGATCATAGGAAGTATTAAGCATAGTATTAAACATATTGGCTACACCCATTTTTCTTCCTAATAAAAACAATCCTCCAAATGTAGCAATAAGACAAATTATCCCCTCTATACTTACAGCCTTTTTAAGTACATAGCGTACTTCTTGATTCTCTTGTTGATTTTGTGCCATCTTATGTTGTCTCCTTCTAGTCCTTAATTTATGCTATTACTTCCAAATATGCATGTAATTGCTTTTATCTACACCTGCATCTTCAAAAGTTCCCATACCTAGTAAAGTATATTGGGCCATATCCAGTAAATTGAAAAGAATTGGGCAGCCACTGCCTTCTCCTAATCGCATATCTAAATTAAAATGAGGTTCAAGTCCTATATGCCTTAAAATAAGCGTCATACCTTCTTCTTTAGATAAATGTGATGCTATCATATACGCTTTGGTTATAGGCGCCAATTTATAAGCTACAAGTGCTGCGGCTGCCGCAATAAAACCATCGATGACAACCAATTTACCATGTCTAGCAGCTGCAATATAGACACCTGCAAGCCCTGCAATATCTAATCCGCCTACCTTCGCTAGTACATCAATAGGATCATCTACATTTGGCTTATGCATTTTAAGGGCTGTTTCGATAGCCTCTACCTTATTATGATACACTGTATCTAAAGCTCCTGAACCTTTTCCCGTTACCTTTACAACTTCTTCTCCTAAAAAGGCTGCTGTAATAGCTGCAGAGGTTGTGGTATTGCCTATGCCCATCTCACCTGTTCCAAAAATTTCATAACCTTTTTCAATAAGTTTTTCTGTTTCTTCTATACCAACTGCAATAGCTTGTAAAGCTTCCTGCTCAGTCATAGCCGGTTCTATAGCCATATTTTTAGTCCCATAACACACTTTACGATTATGAATAAGAGGATGGTTAAAATCTGCCTTCACACCCACATCTACAATATGTATATCTGCTTTAGCAAATTCACTAAGCCTATTCATCCCTGTAATGCCTCTTGTAAAGTTATAGGTTACAGTTGCTGTTACTTCCTGCGGACAACTACTTACACCTGCATCGCATACACCATTGTCACTGCACATAATAACCGTCACCTTTGGCTTCGTTTTAATCTTGGTTGTCCCCGCTGCACCTGCAAGCTGAATCATTAAGGCTTCAAGTTTTCCTAAAGCCCCAACTGGCTTAGTAAGCCCATCCAGATACTGCTCCATTTGCGCCATAACTTCCCTATTTAAAGGTTTTATTTGCTCTATATAAGCTTTTAGATTTTCTCTATTCATTTATACTACGCCTCCTTCTACTGCCCTAATCTATCTCTATAACATTTGACTTACTATAAGAAGATAAACCATCATCACCCATTCAGTTATCTGACTTGCTGCACCTAAGCAATCTCCATTTAGCCCTGTAAGCTTATGCGTAAATTTCTTATTTAAAAGAACTGCCACACCATAAACTAGGCCTAAACCAATCACTGCTATTTCCCAAGGTAAAAGTATGCAACCTATAATCAAAAATAGAACTAAATTTACAAAAAGTCCTGCTCTAGAAATATTCTCAATCCATAAAGCGCCAAGGCCCTTTTTAATATTTTTACCAATAGCACATAAAACGCATACCGCAAACTTAGCACTAACAGGTACCCATATAATAAGAAGAGGGGTCTCCTTTAATAAATAAAATCCAACCATATGAAAGGCAAAGTCTATAATAAGTGCCAGTACACCAAAGCTACCTACCCTGCTATCTTTCATAATCTCTAAAGTTCTTTCAGTATCTCTATTGGCCCCAAAGCCATCAAATACATCTGCTAAACCATCTAAGTGCATGCCTCCTGTAATCCAGATCCCACCTATAGTAGCTAAAAGTGCCCCTAGTAAAGGATCAATCTGCATACCAAGGCTAAAAAGTACCCACTCTAAAATTCCTATTATAAGGCCTACGGCCGTAAAAAAGCAGAGCGCCCCTTTAAAATCAGAAGGCTCTGCCGGCATGTTAGCTCTAATAGGAATACGAGTTAGAAACTGCACACCTAAAATAAATTGCTTCAATTTTTTCATCTCTATTCCCACTCTCTTTTAGTAGTTCTCCCTAGATAAATCCAAATACCAATAATTGTGTTCATAACATGTGGCTACCACTGTACCAGTATGTACATTAAACTTCCAGAACATATCTAAATTGCCTCCTAGCATATAGCAGATGGCCATGCGAATGGTCCCTGCATGACATACTACAATAGCATCTTCCCCTAAGGACTCTAGTTCTTTAATGAAGCTTACAACACGCTCATACTGCATCCTTGCACTTTCTCCTTCTGGAATGCAGTAATCCTGCCAGTTCTCATCCCACATTTTACGCTCATGAGGATATTTCTTGCTAATTTCTCCATAGTTCATGCCTTCAAAAATCCCCATATTACGCTCTAGTAACCTAGCATCTACTCTAAAGTAGATATTTGAAAACAATATACCCGCAGTTTCGATTGCCCTTGCTGTGGGACTCGTATATACATTAATACAATCATTAAAGTTTGTCTGTATTTCTTTAATCTCTTTTACGCCTTTAGGTGTAAGGCGTACATCTAACTTACCATAATAGTTGTTCTTTTCGTTTTGTTGTGTTTTACCATGTCTTACCCAATAAATTCTCATGGTCTCACCTCTCACATTTTTCAAGTGCCTGAATTAAAAAAGTATTCATCTGTGGTGTTTTAATACCAATGCGGTAGTACTGCTCTGAAAGTCCTCTATAATTGCCACAGTGTCTAATCAGAATCCCCTCTTTTGCTAACTGCTTATGAAGGTCTGGAATAGGTGATTTAAAGAATAAGTAGTCTGCATAAGAAGCATATACTCTAAAGCCTAGCCTATTTAAAGCTTCCTTTAAATAAGTTCTTTCCGCCTTAATCATGCTTAACGTTTCTTCTTTATAGTCTACATCTTCAAGTGCTACTACGCCTGCTAGTTGTGCCAGCGAAGATACCGCCCAAGGCTGAGCTGCCTTTTGCAGTGCATCTTTTAACATTTTATCACCTATTAAGGCGTACCCTAACCTAAGACCAGCCATACCATAGAACTTTGTAAAAGCCTTAAGAATAGTTAAATGCTTACTTTTCTCTACTTCTTCTATCATACTATAAGCACTATCCTCTTCTATAAAGTCCATAAAACATTCATCTACAATCATCTGAATATTATGGGCTTCACATTTTCTAAGAAGTCTAAGCATAAGTGATTTATGCGTAAGCTGCCCTGTAGGATTATTAGGGTTACAAATCCAAATCATATCTAAATCTGGCGTTAGCAGTTCTAATAAATCTTCTTCTACCCCATAATCTGTTTCTTCTTTTAAGTCATAATATAAAATCTCACAGCCCACCTGACTTAATGCTAGCTCATATTCAGCAAAAGTAGGCGCTAAGATTAAAGCGCGCTTAGGCTGAATGGTATAGGCTAACCTAAAAATTAAATCAGCTGCACCATTCCCACATAAAATATGCTCTTTATCCATCTGATGCTGCTGGCTTAAGGCTGCAATCAGCTTTCTACATAAGGGGTCAGGATAAGCTACTGCTAAATCAATATGTTCTATTAAAGCTTTTCTAACTTTAGGTGAAAGCCCTAATGGATTAATATTAACAGAGAAATCCATAATCTCTGTATCTTTTTTATTTAATTTCTCGGCGAGTGTAAAAATATCGCCACCATGTATAAGTGCCATGTACGCTCCTTTATAAACAAGTTAAGTTTCTATAAGATGATTAGGATTAATAGACGTATAAGACTTAGTACAATTAATGTACATGTACAAGTGCTATACATAAGCTTATTCGTACGTTTAATATCTTCTGTTTCTACACTTCTTAAGGCATCTCCTATAGTAGGCTTTTGGCAGAGTTTGCCAAAATAGTAAGCATCTCCTGCAAGCTGAATACCTAATGCCCCTGCACACACTGCTTCTGTATGTGCACTGTTAGGACTTTTATGATTATAACGATCTCTTTTATAAACCTTATAAGCTGCTTGAGCATCATAGCCACATAACTTGCTTGCTGCAATCATCATATAGGCACTGAGCCTTGCAGGAATATAGTTTACTACATCATCTAGTTTAGCCCCAAAAGTACCAAAATATTGATAGCGTTCATTTTGGTAACCAATCATAGAATCTAAGGTATTTATTGCCTTATAAGCAAAGCCAAGTGGTACCCCACCAATAAGAAGGTACACAAGGGGCCCTACAATACCATCGGAAGTATTTTCTGCTACCGTTTCAATAGCAGCTTTTGCCACTCCTTCTTCAGTAAGGCTAGCTGTATCTCTTCCTACAATCATACTGACAGCATAACGTGCACCTTCTAAATCATGTTTTTGAAGCGCCTTATAAACCTTCATACTTTCATCCTTAAGGCTTTTTGTAGCAAGTGCTTGATAACATAAAATGACACTTATTACAAAACCAATAAGAGGGTGAATACTATAGGCAACTTTCAAAATGAGCCATGTTACTCCAAAGGTTATACCTACTACCCCTATTACAAGAATTATGCCGCCTATACGTTCACCTTGTTTGGTCTTAGGAAGTATACTTCTTATACGCTTTTCTCCCCATGAAATCATATTCCCAATCACTCTAACAGGATGAGGGAAGTTATGTGGGTCTCCTAGTATTAAATCTAAAATAAATCCACTTATAACAATCAAAATAATTGAATCCATATAAATCCTTTCTATCTGTTCATTCTACTTTACCATCTTTACAATTTATCATATGTTACATGAAAAGTAAAAGGCTTAAAATATCCATATAGTTATCTGAAGTATAGGAAATAGTGAATTCATCTATTTGTCTTACCCCTGGATAGAAAGAGTATTTATAAGCATCTTGATGCTTGTTGAAAACGATCTTTAGGTTAAAGACTTCTGGTATTTTCACATCACTTTGCCAACCTACTTTCTTAAGATCTAGTAGGCTCTCTTTTACTGTTTTTTCAATACGCTCTAATGCAAGGTCTGGATGAATACTAATCATTCCCCCACCAAACCCTTCTTGTACAGCTACTGTTGCAATCTTATCATCAAACTTATTCACTTCTCGTACAAGACCGCCATCTCCTGTCACAGCTATAATAGGTACGCTTAATAAATAAGCTACATAAGCATACAAAGTAAACTCACTTGCTGGCTGGTCGTTTAAATAAATCCCTCTAATTACATTAGGAAATAATGTATGTGCAAGTGGGGATGTATTAGAAAGCCCTGGGCTATGGTAGCCTATAAAAATAATACCATCAAAAGTATCGTCAAGTCCTTCTACCATATTATAAGGATGATTGCTCCATCCTGATAAAAGTTTTGCATTTCTAGGCAATAAGTTTGCTAAAAGGTTATAACCTTCTCCATGTGCATCTTTAATAACAAAATCTAAAGCCCCCGCACTAATAGCACCTTTACAGGCCGCCACTACTTCCTTTGTCATACGTTCTTTTGCTTCATATGGCGGCATATCTGCTGCCAAGTTCCAGTTAGAAATTCCTGTAATCCCTTCAATATCTGCAGTAATAAATAAACGCATACCCTTCCCCCTATCTTTTGTACCTTTTGTTTATAGTATATCAAACGTTCATAATTATTTCCATTTTTCTATTATGTTTTAGGCAAAAAAGTAGTATACTAAAGCTATTAAATTTCTTTATTTTGAAAGGAGTAAACGATGTCAACTTTAATTAAACGTCGTGATGTGGCACTTCAAGATACATGGTGCCTTGAAGATATTTTCGCAACAGATGAACTTGTAAAAGAAGGTATGAAAGAAGCTAGAAGACTTCTTGATGGTTTTAAAGTCTATGAAGGTAAACTTACTTCCTCTGCAGAAGTTTTATATGAAGCACTTCAAAAAAGTGATGAGGCAAGTAAGCTCATTGAAAAGATTTATGTCTATAGCCATATGCGCCTTCATCAAGATGGTGGCAATAGCTTCTATCAAGATTTAGCAAGCCAAAGTGAAAAACTTCTTGTAGATTTTCAAACTGCTCTTTCTTTTGTAAATCCTGAACTTAGCACACTTACTGAGGCTGATGTAGATAAGCTCATTGCTTCTTATGCCCCACTTAGCCTTTACAGACGTAGTTTACAAGAAGTACTTCGTCAAAAAGAACATATTTTAGATGCTAAAATGGAAGATGTGCTTTCTCAATTTAGAGAAATTGCTACTGCACCAAGC
>JAHLFD010000137.1:0-2763 GCA_018883975.1 Candidatus Niameybacter stercoravium | reverse complement strand
AGATAAATCAGTTGATAAAGAACTAAAGATAATGTAACTGTATAAATAACTTCTGGAATAACTAGTGCCTTAAGGAAAAAGAGTAAATTGGCTTTTCCACGCATAACATAAATAAACATGGAACTACAGCTCATAAATAAACTACTAAAAAGGGTACAGAAAAATGGCATAATAAAATTTTCTCTGTAAAAATTCTTATTAAACTTACCACATACATAACCAATAAGTATGTACGCTACTGTATGTTGTCCAATAAACATACCAAATGTTACATCATAAAAAAGTCCGGCAAGCGCTCCTATTAACGCGCCTTCCTTACTTCCTCTTAAAAGTGCAAAAGACACAATGATCATAAGCATAAAATCAGGTGCAACTCCACCTATTCGAATGGATTTAAAAAGTGTCATCTCAAGAATGTGTGTCATAACAAGTAAAATCGTTATTACAACTATACGCATAAGTAGTCCCTCTATTCTTCAGAATCACTAGTAATAACTAGTACATTTTCTAAATGTTTGAAGTCTACAAAAGGTTTGATATAAGCATATTGTATCAGGCCATTTTTACCTGTTGTCACTTCTTCTACCGTTCCTATAGGAATACCTGGTGGATAAATATCACTTAAATGAGAAGTAATAATTTGATCTCCTTTTACAACCTCTGACTCAATATCGATCTCTAGTCTACACAGCCCCTTCTCAGCAAGTTCAATGTCACCTCTTAAAATACCGGTGTCACCTGTTCTTACTACTTTTACACTGATAGAACTACGATCGTCTATAATAGAAATGGCAGTAGATGTAAGAGGGTCTACCTTTGTTACATGTCCAGCTAGTCCTCCACCTGATAAAAGAACATCTTCTTCTTTAATGCCTTGTATAAGCCCTTTATCAATATTAAAAGATTTATACCAGTTGCTTATATCTTTTGCTATAACATTAGCCCCTAATGTTGGGTATTCCTGATAACGTTGTTTAAGGGATAGAATTTCCTTAAGTCCTTCATTTTCACTTTTGTATTGTTCTAACATAGTATTTTGATACAGTAAGCGATCATTTTGAGTTTTAAGTTCTTCATTTTCTCTAATCAAATCTTCTACGTTTTTAAAATACCCCGTTACTTCACTCACTTGTTCAGTTAGAAAATAAATACTCTTTTTAAAAGGGTAAGTAATAATATCTGCCACACTACTAAGCATGGAGATATTATACTTAACACCTAATACTACTGACACAGAGAGAACCGCAGTTACACTTATCCCGATTACTATGAGTTTCTTTTTGGTTTTTTGTGATAATTTCACGGCCTCTTACTCCTTGTCTATGTCTATTTATCGTCGGCAAATAGCCCCGCCCATTTTTCAATATTTTCAAGTGCTAAACCAGTTCCTTGTGCTACGCAGTCAAGTGGATTTTCTGCAATATTAACTGGCATACCTGTTTCTAAGCTAATGAGTGTATCAAGACCTGTAAGGAGTGCACCACCGCC
Organism: Candidatus Niameybacter stercoravium; assembly: GCA_018883975.1. Classification (GTDB taxonomy): domain Bacteria; phylum Bacillota; class Clostridia; order Lachnospirales; family Cellulosilyticaceae; genus Zhenhengia; species Zhenhengia stercoravium. The sequence continues at coordinate 1,275 of JAHLFD010000137.1, read as the reverse complement.
TGTAAGCATAATACCACTTTCCATAATATCTGCTGATAATTCTGGTGGTGTTTTTTCTAAAGTATATTTAATGGCTTCTACAATAGCATTAACAGGTTCTTTGATAGCCTCTGTTACTTCTTGTGAAGTAATTGTTAAGATTTTTGGAAGTCCTGTTACAAGGTCACGGCCACGGATTTCCATTGTATTATTTTCACCAGTAGGATATGCTGCACCAATTGTAAGTTTGATTTGTTCTGCTGTACGTTCACCGATCATAAGATTGTATTCTTTTTTAATGTAAGAAACAATGTATTCATCAAATTCATCCCCTGCAATACGAAGAGAACGACTTGCAACAATACCACCTAATGAAATAACTGCAACGTCTGTTGTACCACCACCGATATCCACAACCATATTTCCTGTTGGTTCTTCTACACGAAGGTTAGCTCCAATAGCTGCTGCCATAGGCTCTTCCATAATAAGCGCTTGTTTAGCACCTGCTTTAAGTGTTGCTTCTTCAACTGCACGTTTTTCAACTGATGTAACCCCTGATGGTACACAGACGATAACACGTGGTTTTGGTGAGAATAAAGATTGTTTATATGCTTTACCAATAAAGTAGCGAATCATTGCTTCTGTTGTGCCAAAGTCTGCAATAACACCATCTCTAAGTGGTCTAATAGCAACGATATTTCCTGGTGTTCTACCAATCATTTTTTTAGCTTCATCACCTACTGCTAAAATTTGATTTGTTTTTTCTTTTATGGCAACTACTGATGGTTCATTTACTACAATGCCTTTACCTTTTACAAAAACAAGCGTATTCGCTGTTCCTAAGTCAATTCCCATATCTCTTCCAAACATGTTCTTTCCTCCTACTCATGTCCATAATCATCATATGATCTGCTTGTATTTTATTTGTTAATCAAGTCGTTATCCTATAGAATTTGCATAAAATCCCATAGTTAACATGATACAGTTTTTTTCGTTATTTTTCAACAAAAAAACTGCATTTGTTTTAATAAATATTTCAAAGATACCCTTGTTCTTTCAGACTTATAAAACATCCATCACCAATAATAATATGATCAAGAAGCCTAATTCCTACAATATCTCCCGTAGCTTTTAGTTTAGTCGTGATCTGAAGATCTTCCTTACTTGGAAGGGGCTCTCCACTTGGATGATTATGAAGGACAATAATACTATAAGCAGATTTGCATATAGCTCCTTTATAAACTTCTCTTGGATGGACAATAGAAGCATTAAGACTTCCTTCCGACACTTTCTCAT
>JAHLFD010000136.1:0-8462 GCA_018883975.1 Candidatus Niameybacter stercoravium | reverse complement strand
CCATGATGATGTATGCAGACTTCTTTGCGCCACCTTGGGGTGATTACTCAGTAGGTCTTGAACGTGCTCTTGAACTACCAAAAGGCATCAACTTCGTATTCTGGGATTATGCAGCACGTGCTAGCTACCCTTATGTGGAAAAACTCCATGAAATCGGCCTTACTGTAACCGTATCTCCTGGTACTTGGACATGGAACAGATTTGCTTGCGATATGAAATTATGCTGGAATAACACGGCTGGGCTTCTCCTTGCCGCAGCTGGTCAATCTACATATATGATTATGTCTTGCTGGGGAGATGGTGGTGACTGCTCACGTGAACTTAACTGGCCAGGCTTCCTTATTGGCGCTAACTGCTCATGGGCAGCAAATACAACTTATACTTTCGAACAATTCTATGATATTTACCATGCTGTTTTCTTTGGTCTTAATAAAGAAGAAGCTGCTTCTCTTTACAATGTCTATCATTATGATAGCGTGCTTGGTCTTAAAGATAACTTTATCTTCAAACAAGAAATGTTTAAGTCTGCCTTAGAACCTATTACTTTTGCAGAAAAAGAAAAAGCACACCTTCTTATTGACGAGATGACAAAAGCATTAGAAATGATTAAATCCCTCAAAACGCGCGTTAAAGAGAAAACTGCTTTAGATGCTCTTTACCTAAGTGCTAAGCGCATTCTTTTCACAGCTAAAAAAATCAGCAACTTACCTTGGGCACCACTTCAAAATAGAGAAGAAGCTATGAGCTACATTTCTAATGTATTAGAACTTGCCTCAGAAGTTGAAAGTCTTCGTCAGTACCACGAAAAAGTATGGTTTGATACAAACAGACGCTCTGACTGGGGTTATGTAGAAATGCTCTACCTTGACCTTAGAGATGAACTCCAAAGACTGGCTAGACATATGGCACATGATAAAAACTTCCGCAAAAATTTAGCTTTCCATGTCTTTAAAGCAGATTAAAATAATAAAAAGGGGCTACTTGGCCCCTTTTTATTTATCTTTATTGCTAATCCTTATCACGACTACTCATTAGACTCTTGCTTGTTATTATTTTTAGACCTCCATAATAATTGGCAAGATAGTTGGTCTTCTCTTCGTCTTTTCATAAAGAAGCTGCTCTACTACCTTTTTAATATTAGCCTTTAGCATATACCATTCTACCATTTGGTAAGCTAGGCACATCTCTAGTTCTTTGGTAGCTGCTACTCTGACTGCTTCAATAAGCTCCTCACTGTTTTTAGCATATACAAAGCCTCTTGTAATCACATCTGGTCCACCCATTATAGAGTAAGTTTCCAAATCAATGGCGGCTACTACTATCAACATACCTTCTTCTGCTAAATGCCTACGGTCTCTTAGAACAATATTGCCTACATCCCCTACACCGATACCATCTACTAAAATATTACCTGCACGTACATGCCCTGTTACAGCTGCCTTTTCACGATCAAGTTCTAATACATCTCCATCCTGCATAATAAAAATATGGTCATCTTTCATACCCATTTGTTTAGCTAAATCTTTATGATGTTTTAAATGTCTATACTCACCATGTGCCGGCATAAAAAATTTAGGATGAGTTAAGGACTGCATAAGTTTAAGTTCTTCTTTATAAGCATGTCCAGATACGTGTACATCTTCTATAGCTTTATAAATCACTTCTACACCTTTTTTATAGAGTTCATTAATGACTCTTGAAACCAACTTATCATTGCCTGGTATTGGAGAGGCAGATATGATAAATAAATCATCTGGCTCAACCCTAATCATACGATGATTACCAAAAGCAATACGTGCTAAAGCAGCCATTGGCTCTCCTTGACTACCCGTTGTAATAATGGTGAGCTGATCTTGTGTATACTTACCCATATCTTCAAGGTTAATTAAAGTGTTATCTGGTATCTCTAAGTAACCTAAGGCTCTTGCTACCTCTGTAATGCGCTCCATACTCCTTCCACTAAAGGCCACCTTACGATTATGGCTACTTGAAGCATATATAATCTGCTGGATTCTATGAATATTAGAGGCAAAAGTTGTGACAATAACACGCCCCTTCACACCATCAAAGAGTCTCATTAAAGTCTTACCAATTGTTTGTTCAGAAGGTGAATGGCCACTACGCTCAACATTTGTACTATCTGCTAAAAGGAGCAATATGCCTTCCTTGCCCAGCTCCCCAATACGTTCAAGGTCCATAGTCTGTGCATCAACAGGTGTATAATCCACCTTAAAGTCACCTGTATGAAAAATAATCCCTTCTGGTGTATGCACAGCAATACAGCATGCCCCTGCAATACTATGTGTACTTCTTACAAATTCCACTTTTATATCTTCAAGTTCAATGCAATCTCCTGGTTCCACACTATGCATCTGACAGCTTTTTTCTAAACCATGCTGCTCTAACTTACTTTTAATAAGCCCTAAAGTAAGCCTTGTCCCATAAAGCGGCATATTCATCTGCTTTAAAATATAAGGCACTGCACCAATATGGTCCTCATGCCCATGGGTAAAGAAAATACCTTTTACTCTGTCTTTATTCTCTAGAAGATAAGTAATATCCGGAATAATTAAATCAACCCCATACATCTGCTCATCCGGAAATCCCATACCGCAGTCAATCACTACAATATCATTTTTATATTCAATCACCGTAATATTTTTACCAATTGTCCCAAGTCCACCAAGTGGAATGACTTTTACTTTTTCACTCATACTATATCCTCACTTTATGATCTTTTCGTTAGATATAGTATGTGTTTTTTATATAAAAAAACACGAGTTTATTAAATTTTAGAAACTCGTGTTTTTGTAACTTGTCTGTTCAACTAGTAACTTTTATAAATCGCATCTAGTAGCGTATGTGTATAATCAGCATCATGTTCCCAGTAAAAAATACCGGCTAAATCCTTTTTCTTTATATACTCTACCTTACAATTAAGTGACTGCGGGTCATCATAAGATATAAAAGTACTTCCATCAAACAAATAAGGTGCTTTGCATTCATCATCCCAATATCTTGTAAAACCATTTTTATTAATATATTTTTCTACAAGTTCATGGTAACAAGGTCCATATGTACAACTATTTTTAGTATACTGTAAAAATCCATTATAACGATTAGGGACTCCCTCCCATTTTCTAGAATAAAATGCTGCACCAATAACAAGTTTCTCTTTAGGCACTCCTGCTTCCATAAATACTTTTACTGCTTCATCACAACTAGTTCTAAAAATATCTCCTGTAGCAGTAAACAAATTGGTATGATGTCCTGTCAAGCTATGAAATCCACATCTTAAATCATATGTCATAATATAGACTAAGTCTAAATACTCCTGTACCTGATCCATCTGTGTACTATCTGTATAATATCTATCCCCTCCAGCTGCTATAGTTAATAGTTTCTTTCCTTCCATTTGGTTTAAGGCTCTTCTAATCTCCTTGCATAGCAAAGTAAAGTTATATTTATCCTCTGGTGTAGCTTCACAATAATTTTCAGGACAACATGGATATTCCCAATCTAAATCTATACCATCTAATTTATATTGCCTAATCACCTCCGCACATGAACTAGCAATTTTTATACGCCCTTCTTTTGTTGCACTACCTACTGGAAAATCTGCTCCTGTTTTACCTACTAAAGATAATGAAATCTTAATTTGTGGATTAATATGTCTAATCTCTTCTAGTCTAGCTAAAATACCTCCATCATTTACCCTAATCTCGCCCTTATCAATATGTCCAAAGGCTAAATTAATATGCGTCATCTTCCTAATATCTTCTGATATAAGCCCACCTTTATCATGAATATTTACGTAGCCTGCTATTACTTTGTTACTCATTACTATTACCCCACTATCCTAGATTAATTTTAGTTAATACCACCTTATACTATCATATTATTCAGAAAAATAATTATATTTTTTCTACAAATAATTTTTTATTTTTGAATGCTTGCTATTAAACACTCTAACGGGTAATCTTGACTTAACTCTCAATCACTGTATAATTTTTCTTAAGATATTTAAACTGCAAAGGATGATTCGATGGATATTCAAACAATTTTACAAGAGCTTGAATTACTCGGTACAGAAAGAACTAAAAAAACCTACATACGTAATGGTGCCCATGAACCGCTTTTTGGTGTTGCAACAGGTGCAATGAAGCCCATTGCTAAAAAGCTTAAGAAAAATCAAGACATTGCAGAAGAGCTTTACGCAACTGGCAACTATGATGCTATGTATCTTGCAGGTATGATTGCAGACCCAAGTGCTATGTCTGAGGCAGATTTTGACCGTTGGATGGACACAGCTTATTTTTATATGATTTCCGACTACATCGTAGCTGTGACGCTTGCTGAAACAGACATTGCTCAAGCTGTTTCTGATAAATGGATAGCAAGTGGCAAAGAATTATTTATGTCTGCAGGTTACAGCTGTTACTGCTGGCTCTTAGGTAACCGTAAAGATGAAGAATTTGATCAAGAAAAACTTGATAACATGCTCGAAATTGTAGAAAAAACTATTCACAAGAGCCCAAATCGTGCTAAATACGCTATGAACAATTTTGTTACCGCAGTAGGTATTTCTTATATGCCACTACATGAAAGAGCAGTTGCTGTTGCAAATGCAATTGGTAAGGTAGAAGTCTCTTCAGTTAAAACGAAATGTAATGTTCCTCTAGCTTCTGAAGCTATTCAAAAAGCAGTGGATAGAGGACAATTAGGATTTAAACGTAAAAATGTTAGATGTTAAATTTTATATTGCATTTGCTTTCTAAACATAGTTTATATAAAAAGCTCCATACAGTTTTTTAAAAGCTGCATGGAGCTTTGCCGTTATTTTATAAGAATAAAGTATTATATCTTCCTTTTTATTTTATTTATGTTCACTATTTTATTCATTACACATATTATATTATTGCATGGTAATATTAAAATTTTAGATAGGGGGATAAAATATGTTGTCTGATCAAGGTTTTGTAATACAATCTCTAAATATTAACCTATTCTTTTTGAGAATTATGAAAGAACATGCCTTTTTTTTAGAAACATCTATACTTGAGAAAAATGCTGACCTACAACAAGAGGCAAGGAACTTTCAAGAAATTTTTAGCGACCTTCTTGTAAGAACTATCAATCTGGCTCGTGGTGTAGTTGATTTGAGACCTGATGCCCTCACAGAACATACCTTAGATGCTGAAAAAATGTCTGAACGTCTAACTGGAGTACCTATAGATACAAGTATAACTAGATTAGAAATGGAACTTTCAGATTGCCGGGATGATAATCAATTTGATCAATCATTAGTTGAAGATATTTTTGAACTAAATTGCAATGCTATTGAAGCTACTAGGGCAATTTGTGCCTTTAAATCTAACGCTTTAAAAGCCGTCTTAGAGTGTAAACTTTATACTACTTCTTATCCTTTATTAATAGATCATATTAGAAGAGAATCTAAACTTTTTATGTCTCTATTAGTAGAATTACAAAAAAGAGAAGATATAGATATAATTGAAGATGCACTTAATCAAGAACCTTTCTGGAACAGAATAATGGCCGAACATTCTAAGTTTTTAAGAGGACTATTAGATCCTACTGAAGATAATTTAATTGAAACTGCCAATGATTTTGCAAAGGAATTTGATGAATTAAGAAGGGAAGCTTTAGCTGCATCTGATAGAGCTTGTATGCTTCAAAATGTTACAGAGGACAGTTTAGAAGCAACTAGGAGACTTAGAAACTTTAAAGACCAGGCAACTGAAGGTTTATTAGACTGTGAAATTAGCTCTATTGCACTACCATTATTAGCAGATCACATACTAAGAGAAGCTAATCACTACCTAATCTTATTGCACAAATATGATGCAAATATATAAAATAAGTTACAGGTTTATTTATAATTATTATATTTAGACTTCAATAAAATTTTCTACTATAAAATACTCATATAAAAAACTCATATCCAATTGGATATGAGTTTTTGCATTTTTTTCAAAAATTCATTGTATAGCATTTTGTCACTATTTATCCATTGGTAATAACTCAAATACTGATTCTATAGTCACATGTTCTCCCTTGTTTGCACTTCTTTCAAATCCTGTCATTACCTCTAGTACATGATAGGTTAAGTTACTACTCGTTTTTGCCTTTTCTCCTTTTCTAAGTGCCTGTGCCATCTCAAAAAGCCCAAGTCCTCTGCTATTATCTACATAATCAAATACTATTGGAAACTCTAAAAATTCACCTTTACTTGGGCGATACAACCTTATAGGGCCTCCAAAAGTATTAGGATCAGGTACAGATAATATCCCTTCTGAACCATAAATTTCAATGTGTGGTACTTCCGCTGTGTACACATCAAAGGTTGTAAAAATGGTTCCTATTACACCACTCTCAAAAGCCATCATGCCTGTTACATAAGTTGGCACATCTACATCAATAATCTCCCCACAATGAGGCTGGCTTGTAATTTTTCTTTGTGGGAAAGAAATCTTTGTCATTCCAGAAACCTGCTTGATACCTCCTAATAAATTTACAAGTGCTGAGATATAATAAGGTCCCATATCCATCATTGGTCCACCACCATGTTTGTAATAAAATTCTGGGTCTGGATGCCAAGATTCATGTCCTCTACATACCATAAAGGCTGATGCACCTACTGGCATGCCTATATAGCCATCTTCAATGAGTTTACGACAAGTTTGAATTCCCCCACCTAAAAATGTATCAGGCGCACCACCTATTCTTAAGTTTTGCTCTTCGGCAATCTTTACAAGTTCTTTCCCCTCTTCAAACGTAGCACCTAGAGGTTTTTCAGAATAAACATGCTTTCCTGCTAGCAGTGCTGCTTTAGATACCTCAAAATGCTCATAAGGACGTGTTAAATTCAATACGAGTTCTATACTTTCATCTGCAAAAAGGTCATACATGGTCTCGTATAACTTTGAAATGTTATACTTTTCCACTGCTCTTTCTGCTTTTTCTCTTACTAAATCACATACACCTACTATCTCTATGGCGTCTTTAAATCTTTTGGTTAAATTATCTAGATAGATCCCGCTAATATCTCCAATCCCTACAATTCCTATCCTTACACGCTCCATCCCTTATTCCCCCTAATACATCTTTGCATTATTTTCAAATCGCTTCGTGGTAAGGTTCTGCTTAATAGCTATACGCTTACCCTCTGCTGCCCATAGCATCCCTCGTAGCATCATCTCTTGCGCTTCTGGTGCATGATCAAATACATTATCTTGATGGCCCAATGAAGTATAAAATACTCTTCCATTTCCCCAATATTTAATCCATGCAACAGGCATATCTATAGGCTTATTGGCACTATGATAATAATTAACTAATGGAAACTTTGTTGTGGCTAATATCTCTATAGCTGGATCAACATGTAAGTAGTAATGTTCACTTTTCACTTTGAAATCTTCTATTCCCTCTACGATGTCATGTGATCCTTTACAAACATTAACGGTGTATTCTATGCCATCTCCTCCTGGATGACTTACCCATTGTCCTCCAGTTATAAACTGCCATTCGGTATCTTGTCTAAAGGCATCACACATGCCCCCATGACATCCAGCAAGTCCTACCCCACTTCCAACAGCTTGAGATATATTTTGCACATATTCATGTTTAATTTCACCCATCGTCCAGCAAGAGATAATTAAGTCTAAAGTTTTAAGATAATTTACATCAGCTAGACAGTCTAAATGATCATAGATTTCTACTTCAAATCCTTCTTGACGCAATAAAGCCGCAAAACGCTTTGAAACTAAATCAGGCTGGTGACCATCCCATCCACCTTGAAAAATCAATACTTTTTTCATACTTTCCCCCCTTATATACGACAAGCTATGCCGCATCCTCTTGCTTGCGCTTCAAAAATCATATCAATAACCTTTATCACTCTTAACACCTCTTCTGGTTTAACAATAAGCTCTTCCTTCCCCTCTAGGACACCTACTATATTCTTATAATAGTTTGCCCAGTCTACACTTACTTGCGGCAATGCCATTTCTTTTGTTGTATGCTTTGGCCTAGGTGCCATGGTTCTTGTAGGACCTGCACTTGTATAAACAATCTCATCTTCCCATTCCATTTCACTATCTTCTTTAATCGTTACAATCTTTCCGTTTCCATCCCAATCTTCTATAATGGCTGAGCCCTCCACGCCGCACACATGCCAGCGTGGCTGAGTAACTAAACAGTTCATGGCAACCTCAACTAAGGCAGTGATACCACTCTTAAATCTTAGAAGGACATCAAAGTGATCATCTACTTCAGGTGCAAAAATATTATGTAAGTGTGCCTCCACTGAAACTACTTCTTCTGGGAACATCCATAAGAGCTGATCAATCATGTGTACGCCCCAGTCTAGTACCATACCTCCACCATTTACTTTATATCCACGCCAGCCATGTAAGGCACGCCTAGAACCTTGTACTCTACTC
>JAHLFD010000135.1:0-13992 GCA_018883975.1 Candidatus Niameybacter stercoravium | reverse complement strand
TTATACTTCACTAGATACAGAAAAAGGTTTTGCATTCTTCCAGAAATATCTTCGTGAACGTGGCATTATTGATGCACTTGAAGAAGCTGGCATCCAAGAAGGTGACACTGTACGTATTTATGACCTTGAATTTGAATATTATAAATAGAGAAGGAATGTACCTATGAAAACAATTACAAGCAAACAAAGAGCTTATTTAAAGTCTATTGCTCAAACAGTAGAGCCGATTTTCCAAATTGGTAAAAATGGTTTAACACCAGAAGTTACAGAAGCTATTTTACTTGCATTAGATGCAAGAGAAATTGTAAAAATTTCTGTTTTAAATAACTGTTTAGAAGATCCAAAAGAAATGTGTCAAGTACTTAGTGAACGTACACATTCTATACCAGTACAAGTTATCGGAAAGAAAATTGTACTTTATAAACCAGCAAAGAAAAACCCTAAAATTACATTACCTTCATAATATATGGCGCTACTTTATGTAGCGTCATCATTATCAATAAGGATAAACTTTAAAAGGAGAGACTTAGGATGAAAATTGCTATTATGGGTGGAACATTTGATCCTATACATATGGGACATTTAGTAACGGCAGAAGCAGTAAGACATGAATTTAAAATTGATGAAGTACTCTTTGTGCCTACGGGAAACCCACCACATAAAGCGGGTATGGGAATTACACCAGCGGAACAGCGTTATTTAATGACTGTCTTAGCTACAGCAGCAAATGCTCACTTTAATGTATCTCGTATTGAGATTGATAGGAAGGGAACAACTTATACGATTGATACTATTAAGGAACTACGTACTTTATACGGCCCAGATACACAGCTATACTTTATTACAGGAGCAGATGCTGTACATGAAATTCTGACATGGAAAAATTCTGAAGAGCTTCTGCAAATGTGTACTTTTGTAGCGGTGACAAGACCAGGCTATAAAAAACAGCAGCTTATTACACATATTGATGAATTGCGTAGTCAGTATCATTCAAGTATTAAATTTTTAGAGGTGCCAGCACTAGCTATTTCATCTTCGGATATTAGAGCACGTGTGAAGAATGAGGCTCCTATTAAATATCTTGTAACAAGTGCTGTGGAGAACTATATTTATAAACATAAACTATACACCCATCCAGTATCCTTAAATAAAGGCCTTATTACAAAAATGAGTGAGTATGTAAGACGTATACTGTCAGAAAAGAGATATGAACATACAAAAGGTGTAGTAGAGATGGCAACAGAACTTGCTAATCTTCATAATATCAGTACAGATAAAGCTTTTATTGCAGCTTTATTCCATGATATTGCAAAAGAAATGTATATGCAGGAAGCTTTAGCTATTTGTGAGAATGAAGGCATTGTGCTAGATGAATTTGAAAGAGATCATCCTCATATTATACATGGCAAAATTGGTGCACTACTTCTTGAAAAAGAGTGGGGTATACATGATGAAGATATCTTAAATAGCATTCGTTCTCATACAATAGGGAGAGAACATATGACAGATCTAGAGAAGATTATTTATCTTGCGGATATGGTAGAGAGAGGGCGAAAACCTTATCCTGGTATTGAAGAAATAAGAAGACTTGCAAAATATGATCTAAATAAGGCTATGTATATGGCATTAACAAGATCAAAAGACTATGTTGTAAATCATCAGAAACAGTCTATGCATCCTATAACAGATATTTTAATCAAGGAATATGCGTTATACTAAAAAGACATTTTTATAATAAGTGCTATTTGAGAAAGGAGTTTTAGACTATTGCATAACGAATCTATTTTATTAGCACAAAAAATTTATCACGTTTTAAATAATAAAAAACTTGATGATATACAAGTGTTAGATGTTCATGAAATTACAACACTTGCAGATATTTTTATCATTGTAACAGGAAGTAATACAAGACAAACAAAAGCTTTAGTGGATGAATTAGAAGATGCATTATCTGAAGAAAATATAGAAGTGATTCAAAAAGAAGGCTATCAGACAGCTAACTGGATCTTAATGGATTATGGCAATGTAATTGTACATGTTCTATATAAAGAGGATGCAGAATTCTATGGCCTTGATAGACTTTGGCAAGATGGTAAAACAATTCTTTTCTAAAAATAAAAGGATGCTACAAAAAAAGTGTAGCATCCTTTTATTTTAATGTTTTTGAAAATTTAAGTTTTTTATGTTTGAAGCGTTTTTTACGTTTATGTTTAATAATTATGATAAGTATAATACAGATACTTACCAGAATCCCCAGTAAAATGAGGAAAGAGGAAAGTGGGAAAGTAATAAGTGGTTTAGTAGGCTGGTTTGCTGCATAGGGTGAAGAAGCATATTCAAAATCTGCTACTTTAAGATCACTACGTGCAAGGACTTTATTATTATAAATATATTCAATAGAGCCTACTACATCACCTGGACTTACTCCCATTTCTAGGTATTCTGGGAGTGATATATTCGTAACAAGGTCGCGTAATTTAATGTTTTTATTAATAAGTACGGATTCGTTGCTTGAAGCAATAATATCACATTTTGCAAATTCAATAAGTTTGCCGCTTTTAATAGAATAGATAGGTAGTGTAGAAATGACTTCGTCTTGTGTAAGGAGATCAAAGATTTCATAGTTGTTGAAACCGTAGTTGAGTAATTTAGAAGTATCTTCATACATACCTTGTTTACTGCTGCTTTTTAAAATAACGACGATAAGATCAATATCTCCTTGTCTGGCTGCTGTAACTAATGTATGTCGTGCTTGGTCAGTATACCCTGTTTTACCGCCAATAACATCTTGCCTATATAATTTACTATCGCCAAATGGTGTTAATAATTTATGCTGTTGAGCGAGATAGCGCTTTTCGTTTACTTTATTAGTTGGGGGAATTTCATAAGTGAAATTTCCCATGATTTCTAAAAAGTATTCGTTGTTATAAAGAGCGCGCATAATAAGGGCCATATCTAGTGCAGTTGTATAGTGATTGTCATCGTGTAAACCATGAGGATTAGCAAAATGAGTATCTTTAGCACCTAAGGATTCAGCCTTTCTAGTCATGGCAACAGCAAAGTTTTCAATAGATCCACTTACTTTTTCAGCAATACCATTAGCAACTTCATTTGCGGACATAAGAAGTAGTCCGTGTAAGGCTTGATCAACTGTAATTTGTTCCCCTACACGCATTCCAATATGGCTACTCCCCGGTTCTATCCCATAAATAGCTTCTTCTGAAAATGTAATCATATCAGAAGGCTTGAGATTTTCAATAGCTAATAAAGCGGTCATAAGTTTTGTAATACTTGCAGGATATTGTCTAAGTGTACTATTCTTCTCAAATAAGATTTCTCCAGTTTTAGCATCCATCAAAATAGCAGATTCAGCTTCTACTGTAGGAGCTCCAGAAGAACTGCCAGTGGCATCTAATTCAGCAGAATAAATAGGTGTATTAAATAACAATAACGTTAAAATTAATACAATATTAATAAATTGTCTAAAAGTATTTTTTTTCATAAGTACGATGATACTCCTTTCAACAGTAATAGTATATAAAAAATATAAGTATTCGTAAAGGTCAAGGTGACTAAGTTATGCAAAATATGTTAAAACTTTGTACAAGAGGTGATTATGTGATAAAATTATTAAATAAGTATAAAGTTCTATTTATCTTTATATTACTAACTGTTTCTGGTTTAATTTATAGCATAGCCCATCAAGACCAAGAAGTTGTTGAGATCATTCAAACAGCGGAATTAGAAAGCCTATCTATAGATGAAAAAGTAGAAATACCTCATGAACAGATTGTGCCTACTTATAAGATGGTACCTGTTTTTATTTGTGGAGCCATTGAGATGCCAGGTGTTTATGAGATTAGGGAAGACAGCCTTATAGAGGAAGTCGTCATGAAAGCTGGAGGCTTTACTGAAGAGGCTAATAGGGAAGCAACTAATCTTGCAAGAGTTGTAACAGCGCATGAGCAAATCTATATCCCGAAAGTAGGCGAAGAAATTGACAAAGTGATGGATTCATATGACAATAGAATAAGGGAAAGTGAGTCCGGTCGCACGAATATTAATACAGCAGAACTTCAGGAACTTGAAAAGCTTCCGGGAATTGGAGAGGTGAAAGCGAGTCAGATTATTGCATATAGAAATGAGCATGGATTATTTAAAAATTTAGAGGCGTTAAAAAATGTTTCTGGTATTGGTGAGAAGACTTATGAAGCTTTACTAGAACATATTACAATAGAATAGGAGGAGTTAAAATGAATAGTAGAGTATTAGTAGTAGATGATGAAAAACTCATCGTTAAAGGAATAAAGTTTAGTCTTGAGCAAGAAGGCTGGGAAGTGGATGTAGCTTATGATGGGGAAGAAGCCCTTAATCTGGTTAAACAGGGAAATTATGATGTGATGATTTTAGATGTGATGCTTCCAAAATATGATGGGCTTCAGGTGTGTCAGCTTGTAAGAGAGTTCTCAAATATTCCTATTGTTATGCTTACAGCAAAAGGTGAGGATATGGATAAGATTATGGGACTTGAATACGGTGCAGATGACTATGTGACGAAGCCTTTCAATATTTTAGAACTTAAAGCACGTATTAAGGCTATTTTAAGACGCTCTGTACAAAGTGAGAAAGAACAAAGTAAAAAGCTTCTTGAAGTAGGCAGTTTAAAATTAGAGTTAAGTAGCAAACGTGTATTTTTAAATAATCAAGAAATTAATTTAACAGCTAAAGAGTTTGATATGCTTGAGCTTTTTGCAACCCACCCAGGTAAGGTGTATAGCCGTGATCAGCTTCTTGATACAATTTGGGGGCGTGACTACCCTGGTGATGTTAGAACAGTAGATGTACACGTAAGAAGGCTACGTGAAAAGATTGAACCAAATCCAGGGCAACCTGAATATATTCATACTAAATGGGGGGTAGGTTACTATTTTAAGGATTAAGATGAAATGGTTCCATAGCCTAAGATGGAGATTATTTATCTTATTCTTTTTAGTAAGCTTTTTGCCATTTATGCTTTTTTCTCCCATATTAATGGGGCGTATGGAATCTTATTATATTGAACAAAGTAGGCACGATTGGCTTAGGGAGGCAAATCGTATCTCAATACAAATTACGCAAGGTAACTATCTCAAAGATCAATCAAGTTATACTTACTTTGAGTCTTACATTAAGGGACTTGGTAAAGAAAAGGGATTTGATGGACGTATTGTAGTTGTAGATAAACTAGGTTATATTATTGCAGATTCAGCAGCTGCTGATAAAGGGCATACCATTATGAATAAGCAGGTTTTTGATGCCCTTAATAAAGAAGAGAGTGCACAGGTTTTTACAAGAGAAGACCAAGAAGTGATGAGTGCAGTTGTTCCTATAGTAGATAAAGAAAATAAAGATGAAGTATTAGGCACTGTTGTAGTTACAGCCTATATAAATGATATTTATGATTCATTAGGTGAAATGCGTAATCAGGTTTACTTATTATCTTTATTTACAAGTTTTCTCATAGGCTTATTAAGCTTCTTTACTTCTTCTTTTATTTCAAGACCACTTAAACTTCTTATGAAGTTTGTACAAAAGATTACGAATGGCCAGCTTGACCAGAAAGTAGATATTAAAGGTAAAGATGAGATTGCAGAACTAGGTAATGCTTTTAACCACATGGCTGAGCAGTTGCAACGTGTCGAGCATTCTAGACAGGAATTTGTATCTAATGTATCTCATGAATTAAAAACACCTTTATCTTCTATTAAGGTTCTAACAGAATCTTTATTATTCCAGGAAAATGTACCTGTAGAAATGTATCAGGAATTCTTTATGGATATTAACTCTGAAGTGGACAGGCTCAATAATATTATTAGTGACTTATTGACACTTGTTAGGCTGGATCAAACAGAAGTACCGATGAACATTAAAACAACCAACCTAAATGATATGACACAGGCCATTTTAAAAAGGCTCATTCCTTTAGCTAAGAAGAAGGACATTAAGCTTATTTATCAAAGTCATAAGGAAATTTTTGTAGATATTGATGAAGTGAAACTGACACTTGCTATATCCAACCTTATTGAGAATGCTATTAAGTATACACCAGAAGGTGGAGAAGTAAGGGTTATTTTACAAAGTGACCTTCAAGATGCGTGGGTAAGTGTAGAAGATACGGGTATTGGTATTGCAAAAGATGAGCAATCTAAAATATTTGAACGCTTCTATCGAACAGATAAAACACGTAATAGGGAAACAGGGGGAACAGGCCTGGGGCTTTCTATTACATACCGTACAGTTATTATGCATAATGGTTCGATACAAGTAGAAAGTGAAGAAGGTAAAGGTTCTATTTTCACAGTTCAAATACCAATTAGGCAGATATAAGAGGAGGCAGAAGAGGATGAAGAAATGGATACGTATCCCCCTCCTATTACTAAGCTTAAGTTTTCTTTTATTATGTGTAGGATGCTTTAATGGTAATAGTTCAGGCGGGGATTTAGAAAAAGTGAACCTTTATTTTTATGATGAACATCAGAATGCATTAGTTATGGAAGAACGTAAACTCGAAATAACGGCTGATATGTCTAATGAAAGCCTGATGCTTGCAGTCATTGATGCACTTGCAAAAGGACCGCAGACAAGTAACCAAGGTGCAAGACCCATAAACTTTAATATTGACCAGGCTATTTTAAAGGAACGTAGTGCTTTTATCAATTTTACAGAGGATTATGATAAATTAGATACGCCAATGCAGATTATTCATCGGGCTATGCTTGTCTATACGCTTACAGAGTTAGAATTTATTGATAAAATTGAATTCTTTGCAGACGATCAGCCACTTGTCAATAGCAATGGTGAGAAGATTGAGCCAGTAGAACGCAAAGATATTTTAATTAGTGTACTCAATCCTAAGCCACCGACAAGTAGTCAGATTATTACTTTATACTTCCCAGGACCACAAGGTGATTTACTTTATAAAGAACCAAGGGAAATTAGAGTTGATAATAATACACCACTTGAAAATTATATTCTAGCAGAGCTTATTAAAGGGCCTGTCACACAAGGCTTGGTAGCACCACTACCTATAGATACAAAGGTAAATGCTATTAAAACACAAGATGGGGTATGCCAAATTGATTTATCTTATGATTTACAAGTACCACAGCTGGCTAATGGTTTACGAGAAGATATTGTGATTTATTCTATTGTAGACTCATTAACAGAGTTATCAAGAATCCAAAAAGTTATTTTCCTAAAGGATGGAAAGAAACAGACAGAGTTCACACTTCCAGTCCATACAGGTGGTATCTTTGAAAGGAATGAAGCTATTATTGCACCGACTTCGTAGGCCCTTAGTTTGGGTAGGAATTTATTTTATATTAGGATTAATAGGGGGAACGATAAGAGAGACTATCTCATATCGTTCCTTTTTTATTTATGGTTTAATTGTACTTGGAAGTAATTTAGTAATTGTACATTACACAAAGAAATGGGCTTATATGCTCTTAATCGTTGTAATGGGGATAGGAAGCGTAAGTATGCAGATGCATCCTGTATCTAAAGAACAGTTTTTAGAAGGAGGACAGGTTGTTTTAAAGGGGACTATAATAGATGAAGCAGAAACAGCTTTTAATCAAGTTCTTATTTTAGATCAAGTAATAAATGTGCAAAATGATAAAGCAGTAGCCTTAAGAAGTAAGATTAAAGTTATTACAAATTATGAGGAGGACTTTCGCCTAGGAGAGACTGTACTTATACAGGGAGAAGTGAAGCCTTTACCTAAGCAGTACAATCCTTCAGACTTTGATTATGGCCTTTATTTAAAAAGTCAGGGGATTATCAATGAGATCAAGTTGCAGCAAGTTATAAGGAGATGGCCTTATGAAGGTGTACTTTATAAAATAAGAGAAAAGTTACGTATGCAGATTGACTATGTGTTTAAGGAACAAGATGATGGTCTCATTAGTGCCTTAGTATTAGGAGAAGATGGTAAATTAGAAGAGGAGACAAGGGAGTTATATGAACAGCTAGGCATAGCACATGTACTGGCTATTTCAGGTTTGCATATGAGTATAATAGCAGGTGGCATTTGGTGGATCTTAGGATTTATGGGTCTAAGCTATGAAATGAGAAATCGAATCAGTTTAATAGGTATATGGAGCTATAGCATACTTGTAGGCATGGGTGTATCCGTTATACGAGCCAGTATCATGCTAACGGTTATGCTTGTTGTAAGAAGTTTGTGGGAGGAAGAAGACTTATTAAGTAGTTTAGCATTAGCAGCCTTAATTATTCTAATAGGGAACCCTTTTCAGATTTATCAGGTAGGCTTTCAGCTCTCTTTTATAGCCTTATTAGGCATAGTTTTTTATCAGTCTGTTTATGATTTTATAAAACATGAGTGTATTTGTACTAAAAGCGTGCTTAAGGTATGTCGCATTATCTTACCTTCTATATGTATAGGGCTCTTTATAAGTCCTGTTATAGCTTATCATTTTTATGAAGTACCCCTTTTAAGTGTGCTACTTAATGTACTGCTTGTTCCTCTTTTTGGGCTTTTGCTCCCTTTAATAATAACTACACTTTTATTAAGTGTAGTCATGCCTGGGATGAGTATTGTATTAGCATATAGTATTTTAGGTTTTCTAGGTAGTGTCAAAAGTATAGGGGCTGTTTTAGCTACCTTACCTTTTGCAGCTTTAATAGTAGGTAGACCAAGCGGCTTATTCTTTATCCTATACTATGGCATGTTATGCATAGTAGGTCTTAACTTAAAAAATATATGGAGTAAAAGAGACCATTATTTAATAGGAGTAGGAAGTCTTGTGGTTCTAATAAGTATTTTTAATACTAAGGAATTTATAGAGATTGCTCATCTTTATGTAGGCCAAGGGGACTGTGCTGTGGTGACAACACCAAATGGAAAAGTCTTGCTTATAGACAGTGGACCAGAGCAGTCTGGAAAAAAAGTAGAAGACTATCTTAAATATAAAGGTAAAAGGCAAGTGGATCTAGCTGTTGTTTCACATCCGCACGAAGATCATATAGGTGGGCTCCTTTACTTAATAGAGTCAGGCTATACTGTAAAGACAGTTGTGTGGCATGTAACTGATAGCTTAGAAGATGATTATACTTTTAGACTTAAGAAACTATGTAGGGAGCAGGAGATTCCGCTTTATAAGGGATCTAGGGGAGATGAGGTTAAAATAGATAAGGTTACGCTTAAGATGCTTTGGCCCTATAAAGATATTGACTCTAGCAACGCCAACGAAGCTTCGCTTGTTTGTTTATTAAAATATGGAGAATTTGAAGAACTATTTACAGGAGATATTGGATTTGCTACAGAAAATCACTTAGAAAACAGTTTAGGTGATTTAGAGGTCTTGAAGGTCCCCCATCATGGGTCAAGTTATTCATCTTCTTCAAAGTTTTTAGAGCAACTTAACGTGGAATATGGTATGATTAGTGCAGGTGTTCGAAATCTTTATGGACATCCTCATAGGTTGACATTAGAAAGACTTAAGAAGCAGCAAATAGAGATTATGCGTACAGATACACAAGGTGCGCTTTTTATTCGAACAGATGGTAAACAGTATACGGTGCAGTCACAAATACAGGAGGAATAGGTACGTGAACCAGAAGGGGATTACCCTCATTTATGGTGAGGAAGAATGGATTAAAAATGAGGCTCTAAATAAAATTAAAAGTCAAAGTGTAGATGAATCAGATTTAATGAATTATAGTACATTTGAAGGCAAAGATCTTATTGTTTCAAATTTAATAGATACAGGTGAAACAATGCCATTTTTTGCAGAGGAGAAGCTCATTGTTGTAAGAAAAAGTGGACTTTTTAAGTCAGGTAGAAAAGAAGATACACAAATTCTTCTAGATTGGCTTAAGAAAAAGCCTGATTATACGAAGATTGTCTTTATGGAAGATGAAATTGATAAGCGTAATGCGCTTTATAAGTATGTTAAAAGTGATTTTGAAGTGATAGAAGGGGTATGTCCTGATGATGAAGCTTTAATGCGTATTTTAAAGGAAGCTTGTAAAGAAAGAGGGCTTAAAATAGAAGGATACCTTATTCAATATTTAGTGATGAACTTGCCACGTAATATTGGACATATTTTAATTGAACTAGACAAACTAGCATCTTATGTAGGTAAAGAAGCTGTTACAAAAGAAGTGATTAATGAGGTCTGTGTGTTTTCATTAGAACAAAGAGTATTTGAGCTTCTAAAGGCAGTAAGTCAAAAAAATACGAGCCTTGCTCTAGCAATTTATAATAAACTTATTGAAAGTAAAGAATCACCCATAGGTGTACTTGTACTCATAGCTAGACAGTATCGTATTTTATTACAGGTAAAATATTTGCTACGAACGCAAACACCGATTAAGCAAATTAGTCAAAGTGTAGGTGTACCTTATTATGTGGCACAGGATTTAAGTAAGCAAGCTCAAAGTTTTAGTTTTAAAGTCCTTCAGGATATTTTAGAACTTTGCCTTGAAAGTGATAGTGCTATTAAAACAGGTAAGATGGAACCTGTTAAGTGTATTGAGCTTCTTATTATTAAATGTATTACAATACAATAAAAGAGCAATAAAAAAACTACTAACCTTAAGATTAGTAGTTTTCTTTGTATTAAATTACGCCATTTTGTTAACTAAACGAGTTAAAGTTGATTTTTTACGAGCAGCTGCATTTTTGTGGAAAAGACCTTTTGCAGTAGCTTTATCGATAGCTTTAACAGCAACTTTTAATTGAGCTTCTGCTAATGCTTTATCATTGTTGTTTGCTGCAGCAACAACTTTTTTGATGTATGTTTTAACTGCTGAGTTAAGTGCACGGTTACGTGCTGTTCTAGTTGCGATAACTTTAATACGTTTTTTTGCTGATTTAATATTTGCCATGTGATGGCACCTCCATTCATATTCTATGGACACGGTTTGGGGAATTATGAACGGTTAATCATATCATGGTACATTATATAGTATTACCAGAGACAAGTCAATGTATAGTCTCTAAATTTATGGTAAAAATACTTGAAGATTAGTACAGAAAGGATGACGTTATGGAAAAAACACTTACAAGCTGGACACCACGTACGGATTTAGCCTTAGAAATCGGTATGGAACTCAATAAAAATAATACAGAAGATGATGGATATCATATAGAGGGTGTAGAGGTTAAAACGACCCAAAATGAAAAATTTCCTATTACAACAACTTATGTGCATATTCAGAATGAATTAGGCGAAAAAAATATGGGGAAACCTATTGGGCATTATATTACAATAGAATCTCAAGATATGAAAGATAACAATCCAGAAGCGCATCAAGAAATTATTCATATAGTTTCTACAGAAATTAAAAAGTTGTTACCTAAAAAGTCAGAACTCCATGTATTAGTTGTAGGACTTGGTAACCGTTATGCTACACCAGATATGTTAGGTCCAGAGGTATCTGGGAAAGTACTTGTTACAAGACATCTTAAAGAACATGCTCCGGAAGCTATAGATGAGTCAGTCAATACTTTAAGTAGCCTTACACCAGGCGTTATGGGACTAACCGGTATTGAAACAGGAGAAATTATAAAAGGGGTTGTCGAAAATATTAAACCAGACTGTATAATTGCTATTGATGCACTGGCAGCAAGAAGTCCAGAACGTATTAATTCTACTATTCAAATTAGCAATACAGGTATTGCTCCTGGTGCAGGAATAGGCAACAAACGCAAGGAGCTTAGTGAAGCTACAATGGGATGCCCAGTGCTAGCTATAGGTGTACCTACTGTTATTGATACGGCAACTCTTGTTAATGACACATTAGACCATATGATACATCAAATGCTTGCACATGCACCTAATCATGCTTTTTACAGCCTCCTTAAGGAAGTTAGTGAAGAAGAAAAATATAGTATGATTAAGGAAATTCTTGTGCCCAAATTAGGTAATCTTTTTGTAACAGCTAAAGATATTGATGAAATTATTACCTACCTTACGACTATTATCTTTAATAGTATCAATATTGCAGTGCATCCTGGTATAGGATTAGACGATATTAATAAATACTCTAATTAGTCATAAATCCCCTTTCTAAATTATACAATAGTAAAGACAGGCTATAAGAGGGGGTACAGGATGAATAAAAATAAATTGAACATTAAACCATATGGCATACGACTTGCACTAGCACTTATGATTATTTGTGGTACGTGGAAGTTGTATGCCCTATTAAATGATAAAACTAATCAACAAGCACCATTGCTTTTTACAAAGCTGACAATGCCAGCCTATAGTCAAGAAGTGCTGAATATAGATATTGAGAAAGAAGTTATAGCATCTATACAAAGGCTCAGTATGCCCCTAGCACTTGTTAAACAAACTATGCCATTTAGTAAACTAATAGATAGAGGTAGTTATGAGGAAGAACTTTCAGGACATTTTCATATTCCCGAAGAGGAAGAGATGATTACCCTTGAAAAAGATAATCTCTATACACCTGATCTGCCTACACCTATTAAGCAACAAATTAACTTAGATCAGTTAAGTGATCCACAATATCTTTTAAATAAAATCTATACAGGGGATCATAAAGTTCTTACTATAGACGAAGAACTATTTGAAGAGTGGGATTTTAAAGAGCTAGCACAAAGAGAGTTTAGAATAGATGAATCTGTAGAGGGACCTAAAGTTCTTATTTTCCATACACATGCAAAAGAACTTTTTGCAGATGAAGAAACAGGTGACTTAGGAGTAGTAGCTGTAGGTAATGCATTAGAGGAAATTTTAGAGGAAGAATATGGTATTGAAACCTTACATATTACAGATCATTTTTATGAAAATGATGCAACGACGAATACAGATGGCTGTTATGAACGTATGGAGGCTGTTATCCAAACGGTCTTAGACGAAAATCCATCTATACAGATTTGTATAGATTTACATAGGGATGGTATTAATGGAGATGCTAAAGTAACGGGGGATTTAAATGGCGAAGATGCAGCAAAGATTATGTTCGTAAATGGTATGACCAGGCAGAAAAATCAAGCTGGAGAAAATATTCCTATGAAGTCTTTAGTTAATCCTTACTTAGAAGATAATCTAGCCTTTTCCCTGCAGATGCAGATAGAAGGGATGAAATACTATCCTCAGCTTATGCGAAAAATCTATTTGAAAGGTTACCGCTACAGCCTAAATATGAAACCTATGTCACTTCTTATCGAAATTGGTGCGCAAAATGAAACCAGTGATGAAGGGGTTAGAACAGCCGAGCCTATTGCGCATCTATTAGCAAAGGTTCTTGAAAAGGATTGATACATGTAAAAGGGTTATGCTATAATAAAACGAATATACTAGAGAAAATATTAAGGAGGAGCAATATGTCTCTTTCAAGACAAGAAAAAATTAGAAATTTTTGTATTATAGCACATATTGACCACGGTAAAAGTACATTAGCCGACAGGATCATACAAATGACAGGTACCCTTACAGAAAGGGAAATGCAAGAACAAGTTCTTGATAATATGGATTTAGAGCGTGAACGTGGGATTACCATTAAATCACAGGCTGTAAGGCTTGTTTATAAAGCAAAAGATGGTGAAGAATATATCTTTAATTTAATTGATACACCAGGACACGTAGACTTTAATTACGAGGTATCTAGAAGTTTAGCAGCCTGCGAAGGTGCTATTCTGATTGTAGATGCAGCCCAAGGTATTGAAGCTCAGACACTTGCCAATGTATATTTAGCACTTGATCATGATCTTGAGATTATGCCAGTTATTAATAAAATTGACCTTCCAAGTGCAGACCCAGATGCTGTTAAGCATCAAATTGAAGATGTTATTGGTTTAGATGCTAGTGAAGCACCACTTATTTCAGCTAAAAATGGTATCAATATTGAAGACGTGCTTGAACAGGTTGTGAAAAGTGTGCCAGCACCACAAGGTGATGAAAATGCACCACTACAAGCCCTTATATTTGACTCTCTTTATGACCCTTATAAAGG
>JAHLFD010000134.1:0-6853 GCA_018883975.1 Candidatus Niameybacter stercoravium | reverse complement strand
AAGCTTAAGCAATTAGGTTTCTCTATCTCCCTAGATGACTTTGGAAGTGGTTATTCTTCTTTTAATATGTTAAAAGATATTCATGTCGATGTGATTAAAATCGACAAGGAATTTCTCAATCATCCTGTTTTAACAGAGAATGATATAGAGATTATTCGTCATATTGTAGATATTGCTAAGGTACTTAAGATGAAAACAGTTATAGAAGGGGTTGAAACCAAAGAACAGGTCCATATCCTTAGAGAAATTGGATGTAATCTGGCACAAGGTTATTATTTTGCTAAACCTCTTACAAAAGAAGCTTTTGAGCACTATTTTAATGAAAAATAAAAGGTGGATACGTAATAAGATAAATGATAAGGTGAAGATACAGGGCTTCACCTTATTTTTTATAAAAAATATCAATTAAAATGAACCAAAGGATGAAAACGTGTCTCTTTATAAATAGGTGCACCTAAGAAGGAGGAAGTAAGATGGAGGAAATAGAGCTGGTAAAAGCAGTGCAAAAAGGGAATATGAAGGCTTTCGAGGATTTGTTTGAAAGCTATAAGGATAGGGCGATTAAAACTGTTTATCTTATGACCGGACATAAGCAGATGGCAGAAGACATCGTACAAGAGGCTTTTACCACTTGTTATCTATCCATTGGCAAACTCAAAAAGCCCGAATGCTTTAAGACTTGGTTCTTTAGGCTCTTAACAAGAACTGCTTGGCGAAGTATAAAGAAGGAAAGAAGTTTAGTTCCAACAGAGACTATTAGTGAACTTATAGAAGCGGCTCATTTAATGGGAGGGACAAAGAGTTTAGAAAGTAGATATGAGTATGAGGCTTTGTATGAACAGATTTTAAGACTAGATTATCCTTTGCAAACTACGATTATCTTGTATTATTACAACGAACTGACAGTTAAAGAGATTGCAAAGGTTATGGGATGCTTAGAAGGAACAGTTAAATCAAGGCTTTATACAGCAAGAAAAAGACTAAAGCTTCATTTGCTTGAGCAAGAAGAAACTAAGTCAAGAAAGGTTGTGAGGGCATGATTAAAAAAGTATTAAATCAAAAGGCTAATGAAATAGAGGCAAAAGATGTTTTACTAAGTCAAATTAAAGCACGTATTTATGAGGAGGAGCAAAATCATATGAGTTATAAAAAGTTTTCATTTAAAAATAAGAAAAAATTAATCGCAGTAATGGTAAGCTGCTTAGCACTGGCTTCTATTACGGTTATAGGAAGTTCTATAGGGAAGGCATGGGTTGGGCATAGTAGCCTTAGATATAGTAGTTTCCCAGAGCAGACTGCTGTACAGAAGGATATAGGCTTCTTACCTAAATATGTAGAAAGCTTACCAGGTGGTTTTAACTTCTTTATGGGCCATGTTGGGGAAAATGCTTTAGTAGATGATGTGAATAGGCCTATTGTGGAAGCAAAAAGTTTATCTTTAGGCTATAAGCAAAATACAACGGGTAAACAAGTAGTAGTAAGTAGTGAGAAAATGCCAGAGCAATATATGATGTTAGGGGAAGGAACTGAACTTATAGAAACTTATAAAGGCGCATCTCTTTACTACTATGAGAAGATGTATAAATTTGTCCCAGTAAGTTATGAACTTACAGAGGAAGACGAAGCAGCTCTTGAAAGTGGAGCAATTGAGATTTCTGTTGGGAGTGATAAGGTTTCTTTAGAAAAGGTACAGTCTATCCAGTGGCATGAAGGAGATATCCTCTATTCAATAGGAGGGAATGATATAGACTTACCAGTAGAAGACCTTGTGGCAATGGCTAAAACGATTATAGATGCTGAGTAAGATTTGAATTCTAGGCCGTAGTTTGCTATAGTTAGAGCGAAGTGATAAAGGGTGAACATAGAAGAGGTGGACAATGAATAAACAATTACAAGCAGCCCAGCATCATGATGCAGGCTATAATTGTAGTCAAGCTGTACTGATTGCATTTTGCGAAGAGCTAGGCCTAAGCCAGGAAATGGCGGCTAGAGTAGCTACTGGATTTGGTGGTGGCATGAGACACGGTGGAACATGCGGCGGCGTAACAGGTGCACTTATGGTACTAGGTCTTAAATATGGGCAAGTAGAAGCAAGTGACCAAGAGACAAAGATGAAGGCTTATAAAATGGTTCAGGAGTTTCAAGCACGCTTTGCTAAAAAGCATGGCACTATTGTGTGTAAAGACTTATTAGGCCATAACATTGGTACAGAGGAAGGCATGAAATGCATCAAGGAGCAAGGCCTTCTTCAGAGCAAATGTAATACCTTCATTGCAGATGCGATTACCATTGTAGAAGAAATGATACAAGAGCATAAGTAGGCTCAGTATACTCATTAAGTCAGCTCAATGAATATCCTTAAATGAGTGTTACTAAAATAGTACAAAAAGTGAGTATGAATAAAGTATCTATCAATAAAGTACTTATGAATAAAATAAGGGCCTTCCGTATGGGAAGGCCTTATTTTATTGACTCTTATTCCTTAATCCAGTACTGCGTCCCACCATCTACGCGGTCCATAAAGCCATATTCAATAAGGGCGCGTCGCAACGTAACGTAATCGTCATAGATGCGTTCTAGTGTGCGGTTGATTTCCATCTCGCTATAGAAACGACCTTTCTTAAAGAGGGTACTAATGTGACTAAGGACAATGATTTTACGCTTCTCTTTAGCCGGATAATTCTTAAGTCTACCTACTTCATCAAAGTAGGTGGATAAGATTTTCTGCTTCTCAGCTTCTGTTGTATCGTATCTATCATCTACCATGGTTGCGGTTTTAGAAGTTTCTTGGAGTTTAGAGTCACCCACCACTGTAAGCGGTTTATTTTGTACATCTTGTAAAAGTTGCATGAGAGCTAAGAAGAGTTTGGCTTGTTTTTCTTTTTCACGCAGTCTGTAGCGGTGATTACGTACAGTTGAGGGATTAATAGACATGCTTGTAGCGATTTCTTTATCACTTATACCAGTAGCAAGCATTTCGATAAATTGTTTTTGGACTTCTGTAATCCCTAAAAAGTTTGTGTTCATACCTAGCATGTAGTGAAGCATAGATTGGTGCTCCTTGGCAATATGAAGCTCGGCAGTTTTACGTGCATCGTAAAGATTACCGTCTATGGAGTAGATTTGCCCTTTTGTAAAAGTCTCCCCGCAAATGATACAAGCATAGTCTGTTTCTCTATCCATATAACCTTGTTTAATCGTTTCTAAATCTGCATTCCAAAATAATTCATTAAGATTTTCGCTCATTCTAAGTCACTCCTTTTCTTTATAAATAGATTATAAGCTAAAAACTATAGCCTATAGTGTTCACTTCATAGCAAGCAAGTTTAATGCCGGAAAAATGGCTTGCTTTGGCACTTTCTATAAAGACATTGATGAGTTTTTCGCCTAAGAAACCTTTAAAATGGTTTAACAACATGCTTTTAGATACCTCCTTTGTAGCAAGTATAGCACTCCTATATAGGCGAAACAAGATAAAATTTAAACTATTTATAAAAATGTTTATAAAATAGCAATCAAAATATAAAAATATTTGTTAAATATAAGCGTTCATTTTTGTTAAGTTATGTGATAAAGTAATATTAAAACAAATGCTGGAGGGTGAAAATGAAAAGACAAGATTACATTTCATGGGATGATTATTTTATGGGGATTGCGCTTCTTGCAGCAAAAAGAAGTAAGGATCCAAGTACACAAGTAGGTGCATGTATCGTAAGCAGTGACCAAATGGAGAGCTCAAGAGCCAATACCATTTTAAGTGTAGGTTATAACGGCTTACCTATAGGGTGTGAAGATGAAAGTTTTCCTTGGGGAAGAGAAGGGGAATTTTTAGATACAAAATATCCGTTTGTTGTACATGCAGAACTGAATGCTATTTTAAATGCACAAGGTAAGTCTTTAGTCGGCGCTAAGCTTTATGTAGCACTCTTTCCTTGTAACGAATGCTGTAAAGCTATTATTCAATCAGGGATTAGAGAGGTTATTTATTTATCTGATAAGTATGCTGAATCTGATGCCGTTAAAGCATCCAAGCGTATGTTTGAAGCAGCAGGTGTAAAGCTTACAAGACTTCAAACAGCTACAAGCAAGATTGAGTTAGACTTTGACGTAGAGTAGAAAGGAACTATAAAAATGGCAAAAGAACTATGGGATATACGAGATGCTGAGGGCAATCCTACAGGGCGCGTGATAGAAAGGGGGATGCCGCTAGAAGAAGGAGAATATATGCTTGCTGTACATATTTATATTGTAAACAGCAAGGGTGAGTACCTCATGCAAAAGAGAGCTAGCACAAAAGAAGTCCTTCCTGGTGTATGGGATACGACGGGCGGCGCAGTAACTTCTGGAGAAGACAGCAGATTAGGTGCCTTAAGAGAAGTAGAAGAAGAGATTGGCATTAGCCTAGAACTAGATGAACTAGAGTACGTTACACGTATTCAAAGGGAACAAAGCTTTGTAGATATTTGGTTTTTAAAGAAAGACTTTGAGGCAGATGCGTGCGTTCTTCAAGCGGAAGAAGTAGAAGCTGTTAAATGGGTACCAGCCCAGGAAATGATTGACCATATTATGAATGCTCCTTGGAGACAAGCTGAATATAGAGAAAAAGTGGTGGGTGCGATCAAAGAAAGGATGGCACACAAATAGGGGTTTATTTCTATTGAAATCATGGTATAATATAAGTAATAAAAAAGAAGAATGCTGGTAACATTCTTCTTAGTACAATTTAAGTTGTTTAGGCAACTAGTATCACTATTTAGTTTAGATGAAAAATAGTAGCACATCATTGCAGAAGAGGGCTACTATTTTTTTGTGATTTTTTCAATAAGCAACACTATAAATGTTAGAAGTGTTAATAGAAAAGAACCCGCATTAAATAGTAACATTAAATCATCGTTACTCATATGTATCGCCTCCTCTCCCTAAGAGGTAGAAGTGATACCAGTAGCCCGCTCAAACTATGAAATTGTAGTTTAGGTTATAATATAAGATGAAACTAGTTACCATAAAAATGGTAACCTTAGTAATAGAAATAGATAAGTAAAAAGATGACGTCTAAATCATAGGCGTCATCTTTTTTTGGCTTAAAATGATAGAAAAGTGTATTGCCTGTTAGAGATAGGTACAACATAAGCCTAAGAAAGTGTGATATTTATTACGGAAAGAAATGAAAAGATAGAGTAAAATGGAGATAGTATATTTTTTAACAATCATTAACGTATTATAGTCCTTGATATATAAAGGAGGTAAACAAGGTGAAACAGATTCGTACAGAAGATGCAGTAGGTCATGTGCTTTGTCATGATATTACGCAAATTATTAAAGATGTCACAAAAGGTGTAGCTTTTAAGAAAGGCCATGTAGTTAAGGCGGAGGATATTCCTGTTTTACTCTCCATTGGTAAGGAACATTTATATATTTGGGAAAAAGATGAGAACATGCTTCATGAAAATGAGGCTGCTGAGATTTTATATGGCATTTGTCACAATGAACATATTAAGCCATCAGAGGTGAAGGAAGGAAAGATAGAGGCTATTGCCACATGTGATGGGCTTTTTAAGGTAGATACGGAAAGGCTTATAGAGATTAATAGCATTGATCAAGTAATGATTGCGACGCGTCATACCAACTTAGCTGTAAAAGCAGGAGAAAAACTGGCGGGTACAAGAGTTATTCCACTTTTAATAGAAAAAGAAGTGATGGAAAAAGTAAAAAGAGCAGCAGGCCATAAGCCACTTCTTCAAATTTTACCTTTTCAGCATAAGAAGGTAGGTATTGTTACAACAGGTAGTGAAGTGTACAAAGGGCGTATCCAAGATGCCTTTGGCCCAGTTATTCGTAAAAAGTTAGAGCCATTTGGCGCAGAGGTTTTAGGGCAACGTATTGTAGATGACAAAATCGAAATGATTACAGAAGCTATAGAGGACTTCTTAGCACAAGGTGCGGATATGATTATTTGCACAGGCGGTATGAGCGTAGACCCTGATGATGTAACGCCAAGTGCTATTAAGGCGGTAGGGGCCGAGATTATCTCTTATGGCGCACCAGTGTTGCCAGGTGCTATGTTCCTACTTGGTTATTACGGTGAGGACATTCCTGTCATGGGGCTTCCGGGCTGTGTCATGTATGCAGGGGCTACAGTATTTGACCTGGTATTGCCACGTATTATGGCAGGCGAGAAGCTTAGTAAGAGAGACTTAGTGAAATTAGGACACGGCGGACTATGTACAGGATGTAAACCTTGTGTATATCCACACTGCTCCTTTGGTAAAGGGGAATAAGTATGGTAGGAATTAGTCTAGAAGAGGCCATTACCCTTTTAAAATCAGCAAGTAGGGTGCATTTAGAAACAGAGTTGCTTCCCTTAAATCAGGCTAACGGACGTATTTTAGCCAGGGACTATAAGGCACCTATCTCCAATCCACCTTTTGACCGTTCCCCTTTAGATGGTTATGCTTTTAAGGCAACTGATAGTGAGGGAGCATCTATAGATACACCTATTACCTTAAAAGTAGTAGGTGAGGTCTGTGCAGGAGATTACTTTCCAGAAGAAGTAGGAGATAAAGAGGCCGTTCGTATTATGACAGGTGCACCTATTCCAAAAGGATGCGACTGTGTATTAAGACAGGAAGATACAGATGAAGGTGAAAAGGAAGTAAAGCTTTATAAAGCTCTTAAACCTTATGCCAATTACTGCTATCAAGGAGAAGATATTCAGGCAGGCACAACCCTTTTACAGGAAGGCGAGAAGCTCTCACCTGTCACTTTAGGTATTCTAGCCAGTATGGGAATAGAGCAGGTAGAAGTAAGAAGAAAGCTTAAAATGGGACTCTTATGTACAGGAGACGAGCTGACA
>JAHLFD010000133.1:0-5552 GCA_018883975.1 Candidatus Niameybacter stercoravium | reverse complement strand
GATTAGATATTGGGATAATTCAACTTATGCTCATAGTTATACATACGGTATATGCGAAAAATAATAGCAGTTAAAAGACATATAGTTTAAAACTATACCAGGCCATAGATAATAAGAAATGCTGACAACTTCTTTTAAGTGGTATAATGAAGGTTATTTGAAAGGATGTGTCAGTGAAATGCCAATTAGTTGATTATGATTTAGTTCACAATTTTAACTTTATGAAGAACCTTAGATAAGTATGATTGTATTTTACATATAAAGGCCCTTTCATAAGAGTATCCATAGCTGTATTATAGGTAAATGATACAGAGAAAAGTAACATATGCCAAATTGTGGATAAAATATACATCAGAAGATAGTTTAGTGCATACAATGAAATGAAATAGTTTTCAGGAGGAAATATGATAAGCGATCAAAGATATGTTACTTTATCACTGGAACTACATTTGTTTTTTGCAAGAATAATGAAAGAGCATGCTCTCTTTTTAGAAGCAGGATTCATGCCTAAGGATTCAAAGTTTGCAAGTGAAGCAGATTACTATAAAAAAGAATTTGAGAGACTATTATCGAGTGTAGTAAGTATGAGTAATGGTATGATAAGGCCTAATGTTTTACAATCTGGTGAGATTATAACTGATTTTACATTAGGTACAGAACAAAAGACTCAAAACCTTACGGGGATCAATATTAACCAAAATATAACAGTACAAGAATCGAAGCTGCAGAGTGAAAGTAATCCACAAGTTAGCCCAAATCTAGTAAGGAATGTCAGTCAACTGAATGCTAACGCAAAGAAACTTCTTAATGGACTAATTAGTTTTAAACAGAGAATATTAGAAGGTGTTTTATCTTGTAAGTTATTTACAGCCAATTATCCACTACTTATTGAACATATCCTTCGTGAGGCAAAATTATATCTTTCATTAGTAAATGACCTTGAAAATAGAGTGGATATTGATGCTAAAGATGTTAGAGAAACGGAGTTATTCTGGGATCAGATTATGATGGAACATGCTCTCTTTATAAGAGGACTGCTAGATCCTTCGGAAGAAGCATTAATTGATACTGCAGATGAATTTGCAGATGAATTTAAAGATTTGATTGAAATGGCTCAGACTATGACAACTGCAACGATAAACAATGTGACAGATGAAACACTTAATCAAACGATTGAACTTAAAAACTTTAAACAAGCAGGAACAGATGGCATCGCCAGATGTAAAATAAGGTCCATCATACTTCCGCTTCTTGCCGACCATGTTTTAAGAGAAGCGAATCATTATATTAGATTGTTAGAAACTTATACACAGGGATAATAATAAAAACAGATCATTATATGCTTTATATAATGATCTGTTTTTATGTTTGATGAGTAGTATTTACAACAAATGGTTAATTTGTTACAATAGAATCGAAAATATGTTCGATAAAATAACGATTAACTGCATAAGATAAACTAAGAGGTTATCTATAAGTAAAGAAAGCATTTACTACTGCTTAAAAAGTATGGATGAAATGAGAAGATATAGGGAGTGAATAGGATGTCAGCTGTAAATGTTCCTGTAGAAATGATTTCAAGGTGTAGTACATTGGGAGAAATGATACCTATTAAATTTAGAATGGAGAATGCCTCTCATGAGATCATAACAGCTAAGGTTGAGGAAGTTGTTTATAAAAAGGAAAGTAATTTTGCTGGAATAAGGACTTTTGAATATGGATGTAAGATTAACTTAGAAGGAAGAGAACAACTATTAGAGCTGAGTTATCAAGTAACAAACCATAAATGGGTAGTTAAGAAAATTGTATGTGGCTAGAGAAACATATGTATACTTAAGTGGATAAAGCTTGTATAAGTGTGGATAGTCTAGAGAAAAAATAGCAAGATGTGGGGATATTAAAGGTAGAGAAGGAGCAGAAAGTGAGAGAGCCAGTTATTTTTCATGTGGATGTGAACTCGGCATTTTTAAGCTGGGAAGCTAGCTATAGAAAGGAGATCTTAGGAGAAGAAGTTGATTTAAGAGAAATTCCTTCTGCAATAGGAGGGGATATGGAGAAGCGAAAAGGGGTTATTCTGGCGAAATCAATGCCAGCAAAAGCTTTCGATATCCAAACAGGAGAGCCTATCGTAGCTGCGCTTAAGAAGTGTCCGGAGCTTACTATTGTTAAGCCTAATTTTGGGTTATATGTTCAGTGTTCTAAAGCATTTATTAAAATTTTAAAAGAATATTCACCTCAGGTAGAGCAATATTCTATTGATGAGGCATTTATGGATATGACAGGAACAGAAGGACTATATGGAGATCCTATTCAGGTGGCACATCTAATTAAAGACCGTATTTATAAAGAATTAGGTTTTACAGTCAATATTGGTATATCTAGTAATAAACTGTTAGCTAAAATGGCAGGAGACTTTAAAAAGCCTAATTTGGTACATACGCTGTTTCCTCATGAGATTGAGAAAAAGATGTGGCCACTACCTGTAAGAGAGCTGTTTTTTGTAGGTAAGAGTACAGAAAAAAAGCTAAAGCTTTTAGGGATAAAAACTATTG
The DNA here is from genome assembly GCA_018883975.1 of Candidatus Niameybacter stercoravium. Classification (GTDB taxonomy): domain Bacteria; phylum Bacillota; class Clostridia; order Lachnospirales; family Cellulosilyticaceae; genus Zhenhengia; species Zhenhengia stercoravium. Next base: position 3,000 of record JAHLFD010000133.1, on the reverse strand, counting down.
GAGAATTAGCAAATGCAGATATTAAGCTTCTTAGATTGCATTTAAAGAAGCAAGGCGAAGTCATTCATCGATATGCTAATGGGATAGACTTTAAAAAAGTAGAAGAAGCCGCTGTGCCCAATAAAGGATATGGAAACTCCATGACCATTCCCTATGATGTAAACTCAACTGAAAATGCACATTTAGTGCTGCTTTCTCTAAGTGAAACAGTAGGATCCAGACTAAGAGCAGATGGGGTAGAGGCAAGCTGCATTTCTGTGAGCATGGTAGACTGTGACTTTATATCCTCTTCTATGCAAATGACTTTGTCACAAGCAACCAACCATACCAAGGAGATTTATAAGTATGCATGCCAAATTTTTGAGAGGTTATGGGATCATCAAACGCCCATTAGACAACTAGGCGTGCATACAACCAAGTTAGCAGATACGAGTACACATCAGATGAGTTTTTTCGAAACTCCAAAAGATAAGCGCTATGACAAATTGGATCAGGCTATTGATGCTATTAGAAACAAGTATGGAGAAAATGCTATTAAAAGAGCAGCTTTTGTAGGCTCTAAATTGGACCATATGGCTGGCGGCATTTCAAAAGAAAAGAAAACAGGCATCACAAAATCTCAAATGTAGATAGAAGTTTTTGGCTCTGCTTAGCAGAATAAATAGAGAATAATCATCTCATACTAACTTAGAAAACAAAAAAAGGAGGAGAGAAAATGGCTAAGGCAGGTATGAGAAGACCAGGTGTCAATGAACCACATGGAACAGAAAGTAATACTAAAGGACATTATTCCAAGAATCCAGTACAACCAGTACCTGAAATTCAGGGTAAAGCAAAAAATGGTCATAAAAAAGCTGGAAAAATTTATTAAATAGAATACAAGAGACCATCAATATAGAGGGGATAAACCTTAATAGATTGATGGTCTTTTGATATGGCAGATTATATTACTACTTACTCTAGTAAGTGGGAACTAAATTTAAGCTGTAGAATTTTAGATAGATACAAAAAGCATCGGATTAAATCATAATAGGGGAGTTTATGTATATAAATTTTAACTTGAACTAGATTGAGGAAACATTTTATAATCGAGGAGTAAATTGAAAAACAATTTATTACATAATTTAAGGAGATTAATATGGTATTACATAAGAGATTTGTACAACGTTTAGCATTATTAACAGCTTCTACAGTTATGTGTATGAATGTATCAACTTTACAGGCGAAAGACTATAAAGGACATTGGGCACAAGAAGCTATTTCAGAATGGACATCTTTAGGAATTATTCAGGGTTATGAAGATGGTACTATAAGACCTTCACAATCCATGACACGTGCAGAATTAGCAGTGATTTTAAGCCGTGTATTCAAACTAAATTATAAAAATGAGTCAGTAAATTATAAGGATGTTAAAGAAAGTGCATGGTATTACCAAGCGATAGAACTGGTTATGTCAGCCCAACTAATGAATGATTACGAAGATGAATTTAGACCGAATCAATTAGCTACAAGAGAAGAAGCAGCGTACGCTCTTGTGCATGCCTATCATATCTCAGGAGGAGAAGTAAAGACATTTGTGGACAGCAATCTGATTTCAGATTGGGCACAAGAAGAAGTGGAGGCATTCATAGCAGGTGGCTATTTACAAGGTAGAACAGATGGTACACTGGCTCCACAAGATGTTTTAACACGTGCGGATTTTGTTACAATGCTAGATAAGCTAACCGCAAAACTTTATCAAAATTCAGGTACATATACAGAGAACGTCGGTGGAAATGTTGTCATTAATACATCGGATGTTATTTTAAAAGATATGACAATTTCAGGTAATCTCTACATCACAGAAGGAGTTGGTGAAGGAGAGGTTACTCTAGAAAATGTAAAAATAGATGGTAATGTAATAATTGAGGGTGGTGGTGAAAATTCTATAGAAATTAAGCAATCAACCCTTAAAAATATTTATGTAAAAAAAGCTTCAGGACCAGTAAGAATTGCCTTAGATCAAACATCGAAAGCAGCCAATGTACAGGTGAATTCAGAGGTTCAGCTAGAAGGAGCTATTGAGCGTTTAGAAGTTATGACACAAGAAGAAGTTAAACTTGTGGGTGCTTCTGTAAAAAATCTTCAAGTTTCAGTAGCAGATGGAAAAATAGGTGTAGATAAAACATCTGTTATTGAGCAATTAGTTGTAGATGCCACTGCAACTATAACAGGGAATGGAAAAGTTAATAAAGCTTTTATTAATGCAGACCATGTGGTTCTTGATGGTTTAAAAATAGCTAAAGATACAATTACTGTAAATAGTAGCGTGACAGTGAGTCCTATAATAAACACTACTTCTGGACAAATACCAGGAGGCGGTGGTGGTTCAACTACTGGAACAGATAAAAATGAATCTAATAACTCAGGTGGCACTAATAACTCAGGTGGCACTAATAACTCAGGTGGTACTAATAACTCAGGTGGTACTAATAACTCAGGTGGTACTAATAACTCAGGTGGCACTAATAACTCAGGTGGTACTAATAACTCAGGTGATACTAATAACTCAGGTGGCACTAATAACTCAGGTGGTACTAATAATTCAGATGATACAAGTAACTCAGACGGCACAGATGACTCAGAAAAACCAGGTCATTCAGTAGAAGTAGTGAGTGTTCATATTGTTGGAGAAACTAAGGTGGTAACAGGAGCAAGTATTAAGCTTATTGCAGATGTTAAGACAACATCTGATTATAAAGAATCTGAACAAGTAACATGGTCCATTAAACCGGGCTCTTTAGAAGATGTAAAGATTACAGAAGATGGTGTATTTACTGCTGGAAAAACAACAGGATCAGCTATTGTGGTTGCAACATCAAAGCAAGATGTATCTAAGTATGCTGAGCATACTATAAACGTAATTGATGCAAATGAGTTTATACCGGTAGAATCTATCGTGTTAAATTATAGTCAGGCAGAATTATTAGAGGGGGAAGGACTACAACTTTCAGTAGATGT